>DATLVM010000443.1:0-5269 GCA_035577445.1 Pyrinomonadaceae bacterium | reverse complement strand
GCCCTTGCTGACGCGCGGGCTTCTGACATGTTTCATACTTCGATCCACGCGGTCGGCTCTTTCGGAAATGAAAGGGTCACTTCGGTCTCACAAGGGAACAGCGGCGATCGCTCGCGCAGCGCGCCTTCGGCCGTCAGCTTCGCCAGATAAGGATTGTTCGCCCGCTGCGACAAATGCGCGAGCACGATGTGCCGCGCCTGCCCATCAAATCCGTCGAGCAGCCATTCCGCCACGTCTTCATTCGAAAGATGCCCGAGCCGCGAAAGGATTCTCTGCTTCAATTCCCACGGATAATTCTCGACCGTCTTGAGCATGTCGCGACTGTGATTTGATTCCATGACGATCGCCGCGCACCCGCGCAATCGTTCGGTAATCAATGTTGTGACGTGGCCAAAGTCGAGCACCGTAGCCACCTTCACGCCATTGTGCGTTGCCGTAAATCCGAAGTTATCGACCGCATCATGGGGCACGGTGAACGGATGAAACTCAATCGAACCGATGTGAAAGTCGCACCCTGAATCGATCTCGATCACTCGATCACGTAAAGCTTCAGCGCGGCGTCGCGGCTCCTCGTTGTTCACGTTCCGCCGCTCGCAAACATACGCATCGCGGGTTTTAGCAGAGATATAGACCGGACAATCGAGATCCTTCATCAGCACGCGTAACCCGCCGGAGTGGTCGCCGTGCTCATGAGTGATCAAGATGCCGTCGAGCGAATTCGGATCTTCGCCGAGCAGCGCCATGCGCCGCGCGATCTCGCGCGCGCTGAGGCCCGCATCAACCAACACACGGGTACCGTTAGCGACGAGCAACACTGCGTTGCCGGTCGATCCGCTACCGAGTACTGAGATTTTCATCGAGTAAGACTTCTAAGGAACGGGGCAGAAAGACTATTTGACATTTGGCATTTGAGATTTGTCATTTAGCAATTGCCAAAGGCAGTTGTATCGTTCCAACCAACCAAACGAGAGAGCATCCAGACAACAAAGATTAAATGATAAATGCCAAATCTCAAATCCCAAATGTCAAATTATCAGATTGCCAATCTCGATCGATCCACCGCGAAGCCATTCAGGTTTCCCAATGCGCCGAGCGCTAATGCCGGAGTCGTAAAGCACACCTGCGCGAGCCGTTGCACGTCTTCGCGCGTGACCCGTTCGATCGAAGCAATGATTTCGTCCAATGAAATTCTTCGCCCATGGATGATTTCCTGTCGCGCCAACGCGCCCACGCGCGAACTCGATGACTCCAGGCTCAGCAACACGGATGAAATCGCTTGCTCCTTAGCCAATTGTAACTCAGTTTCGGCGACCGGTTCGCGCACGATGCGACGAATTTCTGCGACTGCCAGATCGAGCACCTGATCCACTTGCGCCGGCGACGTGCCCGCGTAAATAGTGAACATGCCGACATCAGTGAAGGTGTTGCCACCCGCTCCGATCGCATACGCCAGGCCACGCTCTTCGCGAATCTTCTGCCACAGACGGCTTGAGGTACCGCCGCCAATAATCGTCCCGAGCATGCTCGCGACATAACGATCTTCACTTTTGGCCGAAGGCCAGGGCGCGGCAACGATCAAGTGCGCCTGCTCCAATTCATTCTTGCGCTCGATCAGAATGGGCGCGGCCACGTTCGGCGAATTCGAGGTCACGGTGACCGATGAAGCGTTTTGCGAGATGCCAAAGTTCTGCGCCACCAAATCCTCTAATTGACTGTGCGTAACATTACCCGCCGCGGCGATCACCAAATTGTTGGGAGCAAAACTCTGCCGATGAAAACTGGCCGTAGTCGCGTGATCGAACGATGAAACTGTCTGCTCAGTCCCTTCGATCGGACGGCCCAGCGAGTGATCCGGAAAGTAGGCCGCGTGGAATAGCTCATTAAGCAGCTCGTCCGGCGTGTCTTCGATCATCTTCATCTCTTCGATGATCACTTTTTGTTCGCGGGCGAGATCGTCTTCATCGAATTTTGGATTGAGCAACATGTCCGCTAGCAACTCGAAGCCCCGCGCCATCTCGGTATCGACCACCTTCATCGCAAAGCCGATCATCTCATGCGTGGTGTACGCATCGAGATGGCCTCCCAAACGATCCGACTCTTCCGCAATCTGATGTGCGGTGCGCCGCCGGGTTCCTTTGAAAAGCGAGTGTTCAATGAAGTGGCAGATGCCGTTTAGCGCCGGCGTTTCATGACGCGAGCCGTGGCGGACCCAAATCCCGAAACTGACTGAACGCAGACCGGGCATATGCTCAGTCAAAATCGTCAGACCATTCGCCAGACGGGTTGTTTGCACGTGATCTATCATCTTCAATTCGGAAAATGGTTGGCCCTTGGGGTTGGCGATCAATCCTAACATGCGCGAAAGTCGCCGCCCTAACTGCCAAAAGACGCCGCAAAAATGGGCGGAAAAGGTGGAATCTTGCTTGACATGGCTGCACTCACTGGCTGATCATTGCACCATTCAAACGGGTGGCGGTCTCCCTTCGCCCGGGCGGACGATGATCGCGATTCGAAGCGATCTCGCCGCTCAGGCATCTGAATGAAGCAGATTGAGAATCGAACGGACATTGCAAATAGGGTTTGCTTAACTCCTGCCTGCAAGACCCAGCAAGGCTAATGACGGAGGTCCGGCCGCGATGAGAGCACTCTTCAAATTTAGTAGTCCCCTGGTGGTTGTCGCTTTCGTGCTGGCGTTGTGTGCGCCCGCGATGGCCAAGACGCCGAGGGGACTTGCGACGATTAGCGGAACTGTGCGTGACAATAAAGGCGCGCCGCTCGCAGGCGCCCTGATTGAATTGATTCGCGAAGGCGCGAACCAGATCGTCAAGCAAACGCGCAGCGCCGCAGACGGCAGCTTCAGCGCCAGGATTCCCGCGGGTCGCTATTCGCTCCGCGCCATCGCTACCGGATTCAGCGAAGTCCTGTTCACCTCCGTCCAGGTCAGCCCATCAGCGGAAATTGCCTATCGCTTCAATCTTGAGCCGGCTAACTCACCACGAACCCTGGTCAATCAACGCGGCGACAAAGATAACGTGAAATGGACTTTGCGATCAGCGCAGAGCCGCCGGTCGATCTTCCAGGCGAACGAAGGCGACGATTCAACCGTCGATGCCGTCGAACAATCAAACGATGAAGTGGCTGAGACTTCACAACCGAAGACGGATAAGTTGGGCCATGTTCGCTTGCAGGGAGTCGCCGAAACTTACTTTGCCACCGCGCCCAACCGATTTTCGACGCCTTATGAGGGCGTTAACTTCGCGATGGCTCTGCCGGCTTCCGAAACAATCGATCTGATTTTCGCCGGCCAGACTGGGATCGGCGCAACCGCGCCGCAGCGATTCGAAACGACCGCGCGCGTGCGCGTCAGCGATCGCCATCGTTTGGATTTGATGGGCGGCGGCGCACAGTTCTTCACGATTACGGACAAGAAGTCTGCATCACGTCAGAAACTCGGCCAGATGACGGTGCGCGCGGTCGACGAATGGATCGTGCGTGACGGGGTGGTCGTCGTGTTTGGGCTCGACTATTCCAGATTCCTCGGCGCCGGTAATGCTGCCGCAATCACTCCGCGATTCGGAGTTCAATTCGACGCCAATGCGCGGACGCGGGTGAAGGCTTCGTATACGTCCGCCGATGATGATACGAGTGTCCAAAGTTCAGCGAGTTTTGAAGAAGGCGATGTGTTCTTCAAACAACCGCAGAATCAACCTGTCGCTTTTGTCGGCGGTCGCGCGGTGATGGGCCAAAGTCGACGCCTGGAATTCGGCGTTGAGCGTGCGCTCGACAATCGCTCAAATGTCGAAGCCGCGGCTTTCATGGATATGACCAGCAACCGCGGCGTAGGCCTGCTGGCGATGCCGATCTCGGCTTTTTCGGGCGAGCCTTCTGCAGCAATGCTCGATGTCGCCAACCAGAACGGATCGGCGCGCGGCATGCGCGTGGTTTACTCGCGGCGTTTGAATCATGTTTGGAGCACGTCCGCGGGTTACTCGTTTGGACGCGGTCAGAAGCTGTCATCGCTCGGCGTCACGAATCCGGCGGATTTATTCAGCAACGGGTTCTTCCAAACGGCGGCAGTGCAAGTCGCCGGTGATTGGTCGACCGGGACTCACGTGCAGACGGTGTTTCGCTTTTCGCCGCAGGCCACCGTCTTCGCCATCGATCCTTTCGCGGGACGTTTGGCGGTTTACGATCCGTCATTGAGTGTGCAAATCACGCAGGACTTGCCGACGTTTGGCTTGCCCGTACGTGCGAAAGCAGTCATCGATGCGCGCAATCTTTTTGATTTTCAACCGCGCGTCAACAATGGGGATATCGTGATCGAAGTTGGGCCAACTGCGCGTTCCGTTCGCGGAGGGATTCAGGTTCGATTTTGATTGTTAGGGCGACGTGACCTTGCTGCCTCCACGCCGTCGCCAGGCTCGCGGTAACTCCATGCTTCTCCAAATTCTCGGACGATTACAAAAAGATGAAGCGTCCGCGAGGCGCTTTGGTAGATGTGACGTTCGTCACACGGTGATTATCGCGGCAAACAGCCGGATGCGGATTTGTGAAGCAGTCGAAAAGGACCGGCAAGGCTGGAACATCGGTTGCCTTAACCAAAACCGATCCTGTGTGCGCTGAGGGCGCATGAGTAGATAGCTGAAATGAAACGTTCAGTGCTAACAGGCAAAACGTGGCTGCTGCTGGCAACGGCGGCGCTCTTGATTGCTGCCGGCGCAGTGAACTTTTCACAGCGGCTCAGTCACCAGGGCCCACCCACGGACGGAGTCACCTGGGTCGATACTTCGCAAGGGGTTATCGCGAAAACCGTGGCTCCCGGATCAGCCGCCTCGCGCGCGCGCATGATTCCCGGCGATCGGCTGCTGGCAATCAGCATGACCGGCGAGAAGTGCGAAGACCGAACTTCCGGCCCGAGATGTGAAGAGATTTCCGGCGCGGAAAAGATTCAGATTTATCTGGATCAGGCGCGCGTAGGCAACGAGATTCACTACCTGATTGAGCGACCTTCGTATCCTCCGGAAACTCGTTATTACTACGCCGACCTCGACAATCTCGGCGCGGTTAGCAGTTGGACCGCGCGCGATCTCTACATCAATCTGATCGGGATCGTCTATCTCTTCATCGGTCTGTTCGTCATCTTTAAGCAAGGCGGTCGCGCGCCTTTCGTGGTGCACTTTGCCGGCTTCTGTCTGGCGTCCTTTGTCTATCACTTTTACACGCCGCTCGGAGCCTATCGCGATCTCGATCTCGCCATCGCCTTCTTGCG
>DATLVM010000442.1:0-14834 GCA_035577445.1 Pyrinomonadaceae bacterium | reverse complement strand
CGCCTGGATTAGAGAGCATCGTGACGAATACCTGGGTCAATGGGTCGCGCTTGATGGTGATCGCTTGATCGCGCGGGGTACCGACGCAAAAGAGGTTTACGATGAAGCCAGAAAACAAGGCATCACAGCACCCTATCTTGTTCACGTCACGCCAAAGGTCGAGGCTTATATCGGGGGATGGTGAACCCAAGTGCATCTACTCGAGTTTGACACACTACACGACTACGGCCCAGACAAAGACAGCATTGAGATCTCGGTTACACTCCGCTTTGGCGAACGGACTGTCAGCTTTCCTGCCCAACTCGACACCGGCGCGACATTCTGCGTTTTTGAGCGCAGTTATGCCGAAATTCTTGGTTTGTCCGTCGAGTCAGGTTTGCCGCTTCGCTTCAGCACGGCGATGGGCAGTTTCGATGCCTATGGCCACACAGTTAATCTGGAAACACTTGGGTACTCTTTCGACGTGACCGTTTATTTCGCGGCGCATGAGAGCTTCACGTTGCAACGTGTTGGGCAGACGCGGCTGGCTCGATCAAGTGCGGCTTGGCTTGGTTGAATATGAGAGCAGGCTCTATCTGAACCGTTACAACGAGTAATAGTTTGGGCTTCGACGAATTGCTGTTTGCTGCAACTTGTTACCTTAGCAGCGTAAACGCACCGGCTATACGATTCCCCATTCCTACGTTGTTAATTTGTCCGCCGCCTTAGCTCACCACGCACAACCGTCAGTGAATACTGCGGTAAATTTACGGTCACAGGGCGTTGGGAGGCCGGGATGATGAAATGCTCCGGATCGTCAGCCTGCAAAGGTCGCGGCTGCATCTGCGATCCTCCCAACACATATTGCTCTCTTGAATATTGGTAGATGTCGACGCTGCTCTGAAAACCTGAACGCACAATCGGGCGACCTGCAAAAACGAAATTCATTTTGTACTCGCGCTGTGGATCTTTATTAATCACCAACAGTGACCACTCTCCGTCACGGCGTCGCGCGGCATAGGCAGTGATCAGATCATTCCCTTCTGCATCACGAGCGTCTGAACCCGCCGGATAGATTTCGTAAACCGCATCGTTTGATTTCAGCCACTCCTGCGTCAACAGCCGTGCGCCAAAGTACGTCGCAAAGCGATATTCGGTTCGATCGCCCTCCAGCGAGAAAAGCATGTTGTTGCCCGCGGTGCAGGGGAAATCTCGATCGACATAACCGGGCGTGTAGCCGAACAGAAATGCCTGGTCGCCGCCCAGCGTGAGAAACTTTCCGACGATGTCGGCATTCAAGAGCGCGCCTTCGATGTCGATCTCCGCGCGTGAAGCAAACGCTGAATACCCATACTCAGAGATGATCCAGGGCACTTTTTGCGATAAGCCATTCTGCTGCATCGCATGCAGAGCGGCTTCCATCAAGCGCGGTGCGCGCGCTAGTTGCGGCCCGACGGGTTCGCACACTTCATCGAACGGGTACCATTCGAACGAGAAAAACGAATAATCATCAGCTCGACCGCGCCGCTTCAGATATTCGAGGAAACGGCGCATCCATTCGCTGTTACCATGACCGGGCATATCTTTGTCGTAGAGGATTTCCTGCAAGCTCGGCCCGCCCAGCTTCACCGAAGGATCGACTCGGTGAATTGCATCGGCGAACTGCAGGTAGAGCGCGCCGAAATCTTCCGGGCTAACGTATTGGCCGTCCGGTTCCTCGCCGAGTTCCGTCGCGTCGAATTTGTAGTCGAGCGCGCGCAGGTAACGAATTTCGTTTGCCGCATTCTCAGGCGTGTCGTAAAGCAGGCCCGTAGGCACAAGCATCGGCAAATTGTTTGTCAGGCCGGTGGAGTAGATTCGATCCAGACCGACCTGCTCGACACCTTCATCCAGGTCTGATTCGCGGTGCCAGGGATCCGTCGACGAGACATAAATGATCGTTTGCTCTTTGAGTGACTTGCCGTGATGCACGCGATCCTGGAAGTGTCCGCGCGCATCAAGCACCCCGGCCGACAACTCTTTCACGGCAAAGCCAAGCCGGTCGCGAACGTCGTCTGTGGGTTGAGCCCTCACGCCCGATGATTGCGTCATCACGATCCGAAGCCAGCGCGTTTTGATCGGCGTCCCGGCAACCTGAAGCATTTGTCCTTTGAACTTGGGAATGTTACTGACGCCGCCAGTGAAGGTGTTCGTGGGAAAGTCCTTCCACGTGCCCGGCGCATTCAGAGCGATGTCGCTCACATCGTCGAAATTTCCATATTGAATGCGAAAGACTTCGGCGAACGGCTGCCCCCAGAGAATGCGCACCGAGTTGACCGGAATCGGTTTTTCGAAATCGATCACAATCCACTGCGGATGCAGTTTGTTGTCCTCGCCGGTGAATCGTCGATCGAGATACGGATTGCTCTTCCAAAAAGTCTCTGGGTCGCCGTCGTCGATGCGTGAGTAATCGGCATTGTTGGCTTGATCGATCGTGTTGCCGCGGCGAGGCAAGCTGTATCCATACGAAAGCGAAATCGGCGCACCAGGCCCAGCGTCGGAAGTCCAATAGCCCTGCTTCGACTGCGCATCGCTCCACGTTCCGCGCGGATTCCAGTGCCAGACATCTCCAGCCAGTTCGGTCCGCAAGCGATATGTCAGAGACTTGAATCCGGCAGAGAGCATCTCTCGAATGTTCGCCGGGGTCAGTTGCAGATCGTTCACACCTTTCGCATGCCCATCGACGCCGGCGCCAAGCGCGTGCGATGGCACGATCCGATTCGTCGGACGCGAAGCATCGATCGTAATCGTGGCCGTGGCGCGGCGTTGAGCGAGCCCAACGATTGGTTGAGTGAACAGGACGAGCGAAATGGTGAGAGCTTTAGTGAGCTGCGTCAGGCGAAACTTGTCAGAAGCCCGACCCGGGGTCCCCGGCGGGGCAGCCCCGCTGGGGTGGGGGCGGTGAGGGAGGGCTCGCTCGGGAATCGAGCCCTTGCTTACGCGCGGGCTTCTGACACGCTGCGACATCTATCGGTGCTGAAACTCCGGCGAGCCGATCAGGAGAGTGACCAATTCAGAGATATAAGTCACAGGCGCGCCGGGCGTTTGCGCGGCCTTTGGATCATAAACAGCGGAAAGCGTTGCCGGTGGTGTCGATGAATTGACCGGCGAATCGGACTGCACCACTTTATCCAGAGCGGCGCGGCTCGCTTTCGAAAGATCAACAGGCACAGTTAACTCCGTCAGCTTCAGCGCCACCGCTTCTCTATTTGATTGATCTGCGCCCAGCAACGTCTCGAGATTAATCCTGGTGCCCTTGATCCGATTCGTCGCGAGTGCATTCGCGAAGTTCAGCCGCGCAATCATCGCGCCGCTCGAAAGCCATTGCCCGGCACGGTCGGAGTAGCCGTCCGGTGTGATGCGGCCGAATAACGGTTGGCCCATCCGGCCAATCAAATCCAGCACCGGCCGATCGCCGTCGGTCTCGGCGTTCATTGCCCGCATGGCCGCAGCTACATACTCCAGCGGAGAACGCATCTTCGATCGGTAAGCTGCCTGTGAGAAGAACTCAGGCGAAGTAATAATCGCGCGCAGCGTCTCGCGAATCGATCCGTCGGTCTTGAGAAACACGGCCACCGCGCGATCGATCACTGACTGCGGTGGATCGTCGCTGATGAAACGGCGCGCGAGTTTCGTCGCGATGAATTTCGCCGTCGATGGATGCGTCGCCAGAATATCCAACACGCGCTCGCCGTCTGCGTAGCCGCCACCGGCGAGAATCTTGTGACCTAAGACGACTTTCTCGCCGTCATCATGAAACCCGGGGCGATAGACAAACAGTCCCTGCTCGTTCGGCTTCTGAATGGTCCAACCCGAAAAGCAACGCGCGACTTCCTGCACGTCCTTCTGCGAATAACCGCCATCGACGCCGAGCGTATGTAACTCCATCAACTCGCGCGCGTAATTTTCGTTGAAGCCGCCGTCGACCCCGGCGGGCTTGTCGCCTTTGGCTGGATAAGGACGCGGCACGCTTGAGCGCCAGTTGTCGAGATAGAAAAGCATCGCCGGCGAGTGGGCCGTTGCGCCGAGCAAATCGCGAAAGCGTCCCATCGCGAACGGCCGAATCGTTTCGCGATCGAACGCGGTCAGCAAATATCGATCGTCGTCTTTGTTTGCGAAGATGCTGAAATGGTTCTCCCAAAAATCGACCATCAATTCGTAGAGCTGCTGGTCGCTGTAAACCGCGCGCAGTAGTTTCGCTCGCTGCAAATCTGTGACGACCATCTGCGGATTCTTTGGCGGTGGAGTCGGCTTCGGTGCCTGGAGCGCGGGCGTCTGCGTCGTTTGGACCGCGGGCATCCTGCCGGCATCTTCTTTCCTACCGTCCGCCTGCATCTCATTCTGCATCGCGGTTTGGACCACGGGCATCCTGCCCGCATCCTGCTTTTCACCAAGCTCTACGATCGATTTCGGCGGAACTGCTTTTTCATCCAGACTCTTCGCTGGAGCCGGTGAAGGAGAGGCCACAGTTTTCGGCGGGGTGTACTGCTCAATGATTACCGGTGTCGCCATACCGAGTGTGGGGAGGCGCCGCAACTTCGCAATCACCGTTGAGTTATCAATCGCATCGGGATCGAGCTGCTGATTGATGAACGCCTCGACGCCCATCGCCTTTATTTTTTCAAAGTCACCCGGGCGCCCGCCGTAAGTCAGGCGCGACAGCACATGCGCGATGCGCTGATCGGCGGTCATCGTTGATTGCTTCTTCGTCGAACGCTGAGTCGCGGTTGCTTTGAAACTCGCGGTGACTTGAAAGCCGAGAAAGAAAATCAACATCGACGCAATCGCGGTCATCGATCGTCTCGCCGCCTTACAAGTGAAAAACCTTCCCGCTCGCATGATTCCGGTGACCCTCCGCCGTGATGTTCATATTCTAACGCTTCGGCAGGTGACCGCAAACACTTCTACGCGATCTGCTTTTCTGATATTAATCTAACAAAACATGACATCTCGAAACATTCGCGCGCCGCGCGGCGCGACGCTCAACTGCAAAGGCTGGCACCAGGAAGCCGCACTGCGCTGCCTGATGAACAATCTCGATCGCGAGGTGGCGGAGAAACCTGACGAGTTGATCGTTTATGGCGGCGCCGGCAAAGCCGCGCGCAACTGGGAATCATTCGATGCAATCGTGCGCTCGCTTCAGGATTTGGAGAACGACGAGACGCTGCTCGTGCAGTCCGGCAAACCGGTCGGCATCTTTCGCACGCACGATTACGCGCCGCGAGTTTTGATCGCGAATTCGAATCTCGTCGGCGCGTGGGCCAACTGGGATCATTTCCATGAACTCGAGCGCAAAGGCCTGATGATGTACGGCCAAATGACGGCGGGCAGTTGGATCTATATCGGCACGCAAGGCATCGTGCAAGGAACGTTCGAAACGTTCGCGTCGATGGCTGACAAACATTTCGGCGGCGACTTAAGTGGCAAGCTCTTGTTGTCGGGCGGACTAGGCGGGATGGGCGGCGCTCAACCTTTGGCGGCGACGCTGAACGGCGCGGTCTTTCTCGGCATCGAAGTCGATCCCGAACGGATCGGGCGTCGCGTCCGCACCGGTTACTGCGATCGCATCGCGTTTACGCTCGATGAGGCACTCGATATCTGCGAAGACGCGCGCGAACAGAAACGCGCGGTCTCGGTTGGCTTGGTCGGTAACTGCGCCGAACTCTTACCGGAAATTGTGAAACGCGGAGTGCAGATCGATGCGATCACCGATCAAACCAGCGCGCACGATCCTTTGAATGGCTACGTCCCCGCCGGATTGACTTTGGCAGAAGCGGCAGAACTTCGTCGCGCCGATCCGCATGGCTACACTGAACGCGCAATGGACTCAATGGCGCGTCACGTCGAAGCGATGCTGGCGCTGAAGAGAAGCGGCGCTGTTGCCTTCGACTACGGCAACAACATTCGCAAGATGGCTTTCGACGCTGGCGTTAAAGATGCTTTTGAAATTCCCGGCTTCGTGCCTGAATACATTCGTCCGCTGTTCTGCGAAGGCAAAGGTCCGTTTCGTTGGGTCGCGCTATCCGGCGAAGCCGAAGACATCCGCAAGACCGACGATCTCGCGCTCGAATTATTTCCAGAAGATCAGACCTTGAATCGCTGGCTGCGCCTGTCGCGCGATCGCGTGAAATTCCAGGGCTTGCCGGCGCGTATCTGCTGGCTCGGTTACGGTGAACGTGCCGAGATGGGCGAGGCGATTAATGGACTCGTGCGACGCGGAGATTTGAAAGCGCCGATCGCGATCGGCCGCGATCATCTCGATACCGGATCGGTCGCTTCGCCTTACCGCGAAACCGAAGCGATGAAGGATGGATCGGACGCAGTCGCCGATTGGCCGATTCTCAACGCGCTTTTAAATACCGCGAGCGGCGCAAGCTGGGTTTCATTTCATCATGGCGGCGGCGTCGGCATCGGTTATTCACTTCACGCCGGCCAGGTTTCAGTCGCCGACGGCACAGACGAAGCCTCCAAGCGTTTGAATCGCGTGCTGACAAACGATCCGGGAATTGGCGTCGCGCGGCATGTTGATGCGGGATATGAAGAAGCGGTTGAGACGGCGCGGGAAAAAGGTGTGAAGATTCCGATGCTTGTCGAAAACTCTTAACGCAATGTTAGAATTACCGCACCATGACAGTCACTCTCAAACCTGATCTCGAAGAAGAACTTGCCGCGCGCGCTAAGGCCCAAGGATTGACCACTGAAGAGTTCGTCAATCGCGTGTTGGAGAAGGTGATTGCTGCCGAATCGTTAACTACCGATTCTGAACTGGACGTTAATAGTGAAAGACCGTTCTACGAAACCGCAACACCTGAAGAATGGGTGAAAGCTTTCAAGGATTGGATTAACCATTTTCCTCCGCATCCCGTGTTATCGGATGAAGCAATCAGCCGCGAAAGCATTTACCGCGAGAGGGAAGATGCTCAATTGTGAATTGGGCGGTTGATACCAATGTCCTGCTAAGGACTACTGATATCGGCGACGCTGCCCAGCCGGTCGCTGAGGCCGCCATGGTAACACTCCGACGAGGCGGCGAGGTTCTTTCCATTTTCCCACAAAACCTGATTGAATTTTGGGCAGTCGCGACGCGCCCTACAATTAATAATGGCCTTGGACTCAGTATTGCCCAAACTGAATCACAGGTGAATAACCTGAAGGCGATGTTCTTGTTGTTGAATGATACGCCAGAGATTTTTTCCGCATGGGAAAGAATAGTTCGTCAATACCGTGTCACCGGCAAACAAGCTCATGACGCGCGACTCGTCGCTGCGATGGAAGTACATAATCTTACTCATCTTCTAACCTTCAACGATCGTGATTTCAAGCGCTTTACTGAAATCACAGTTGTTAATCCACAGAACATTACCTGAGGTTAATCATGCGCTATTTCATTTCACTTGTTTGCTTCATTCTAGTAATCGCTCCAACGACACTCGCCGCCAAAATCACCACCACCGACCAACTTGTCGCCGCCATGCAGAAGAAATATGCGAAGTCGTGGTACAAAACGGCCACGTTCGTGCAGAAGACTACGAACATCGATAAAGACGGCAACAAGAAAGTCGACACCTGGTATGAAGCAATGTCTTTGCCCGGTAGCTTGCGGATCGATTTCACGCCAACCAAAGACGGTAACGGAATTCTGTTCACGAACGGTCAAGTCTATTCGTTCAAGAACGGGAAAGTCGACACGAACCGTCCGTTTGTTCACCCGCTGATGGTGCTCGGGTTTGATATTTATCGCTTGCCGCAGAGCGAGGTGATCGAAAAGCTCAAGGGCTTGAAGTTCGATCTGTCGATCTTCCGCGAAGACACGTGGCAAGGGCGTCCGGTCTATGTCGTCGGCGCGAAGCAGGGCGATCTTCATTCGCCGCAATTCTGGATCGATCGGAAGAACCTTTATTTCGTTCGCATGCTGCGGCCCGTCGGGAAAGATGGAGCGCAGACACAGGAGACGCAATTCAATAAGTATGTGAAGCTCGGCGGCGGATGGATGTCGCCGGAAGTGATCTTCATGGTCGACGGGAAAGTCGTCACCACCGAAGAATATTCAGACCTGCGCGCGAATGTGGCGCTGCCAGAAAAGCTTTTCGATCCGAATTCGTTCGCGACTGTACATTGGAAAGAGTAGTGTCAGAAGCCCGCGCGTGAGCGAGGGCCGCACTCGCCTCTCAGGTTCAGGCTATGAGCGTTGCCCTCTCTTACGGTCGGGCTTCTGACACATTCATCGTAGGAGACCATCATGATCCCCAAACGCATCACCATCACGTTAACCATCGTGCTTTGCTTGATCGCGACGGCTGCGATTCGCGCGCAAGAGAATTCGAAGGCGAAACCCGAGCCGCGCGCCAAAGACGGCAAGAAACTTCTGACGGCGACTGATCTTCTGCGGGTCAACGGCGTCACGGCGCCGCGCATTTCGCCCGACGGCGCGCGCGTCGCTTACGCCGTCAGCGAAGTGAAGATGGAGAAAGACAAAGAATGGAAACAGACGACGCACGTTTGGGTTGTCGCGATCAATGATCAAAAACCCAGGCAATATACACGGGGCGACAAGAGTGCGTCCGCGCCCGAGTGGTCGCCCGACGGATCGATGCTGGCGTTCCTGACGGATCGTGAGAAGGACGGCGAGCGACAGGTATGGATGATGATGGCCGATGGCGGTGAAGCCTGGGCGGTGACTTCGCACAAAGGCGGCGTTAGCGGCTTTCGCTTCTCTCCGGACGGGAAACGGCTGGTGCTAACCGCGACAGATCAACCGAACAAAGACGAAGAGGATCGCAAGAAGGTTAAAGACGATACGATGGTCATCGATCATGACCTGAAGATGACGCATCTTTGGGTTTACGATCTGAATAAGAAGGAAGAGAAACGGCTGACCGAGGGCAACTACACCGCCAGCGATCCGCAATGGTCGCCGGATGGCGCCCGCATCACGTATACGACGCGCCCGACGCCGCGCGCAGACGATGGCGCGTTGAGCGATGTCTGGGTGGTCACAGTCGCCAGCGGCGAAAAGAAAAAGATTGCGGGCGAGCCCGGCGCGGCAGATAACGCGCGTTGGTCTCCCGACGGAAAATGGATCGCCTTCACCGGCACGCCCGATCGTGATCCCGGCCCATCGACATCTTTTCTTTACCTATACCCTGCCGATGGCGGCACGCCAAAACAGCTTTCGCCGAAATTCGATCTAAGCGTCGGCACGCCCGTGTGGTCGCGCGATGGCAAAACGATCTACTTCAGCACGAACGTGCTTGAGGCAATCGAACTCTATGCGGCCGACGTGGCTTCGGGCGCGGTAAAGCAGTTAACGAGTCGCGGTGGCTCGACGGGAATCACGGAAATCAGCAAAGACGGAAAGACATTTATCGGCACGATGTCCTCCGGCAAGCAGCCAACGGAAATCTACGCGACGGGCACGGGCTTTGGATCGATCAAGCCGCTGACTAGTCATAACTCGTGGCTGGCAGACTATTCGTTGGCGCAAACTGAAGTCGTGAAGTGGAAGAGCAAAGACGGCACCGAAGTCGAAGGACTGTTAACCAAACCTGTCGGTTATCAAGCCGGATCGAAAGTTCCGTTGTTGCTGAATCCACACGGTGGGCCGACCGGAGCTTCGATCAACGGCTTCACCGGCACGGTCCAGGTGCTGGCTGCGAACGGCTTCGCGGTGCTGCAGCCAAACTTCCGCGGCTCGACCGGCAAGGGCCTGGCCTTCTCGCAAGCGAACAAGAACACCTGGGGCAAAGGCGATTACGAAGATTGCATGAGCGGTGTCGATGCGATGGTCGCAAACGGTTTGGCCGATCCCGATCGACTGGGGGCGTTCGGCTGGTCCTATGGCGGCTACATGACTTTTTGGATTGATACGCAAACGGATCGCTTCAAAGCAATCTCGCCCGGCGCGGGCCTGACGAACATCTACTCGATGTATTCACAGACCGACATTCATCGCTATCTGAATTGGTTCTACACCGACAAAGCGCCGTGGCAGAACCAGGATCTTTACTGGGACCGTTCGCCGATGAAATACGTCAACAACGTGAAGACGCCGACGATGATCATGCATGGGCAGGTCGATACACGCGTGCCGATCGCGCAAGCGCAGGAGTTCTATCAGGCACTGGTAGAATTGAAAGTGCCGGTCGAGTTCGTCGTCTACCCGCGTGAAAACCATGGCTTCACTGAGCCGCGGCATCAGATGGATCGGGTGCGACGTTACGTGAAGTTCTTTGCGAAATATTTGAATGCGCCGGTAGTGACTGAGCCTGGGGGCAACTGACGGGACCGGTTCTTCGGAGCTTTGGCAAGAACCTCTCCGGCTATGCCGGCTGATGTGCGGAAGGCCTTTGGCCTTCCGGCAAGACTGTCTTCTCGATTTGGGCTATGCCCAATTTGTTGGGGCGAAGCCCCAAATTAATCGTGAGACCGAGCGGAAGCGCAGAGCGCTTCCGCACATCAAGCGGCAGAGCCGCTGGAGCGTGTTGGTACAGACAATGAACGCGAATGACTGTGGCTAAAGATTTTCACAACATCAAATTCGCAATTGAAGATCGAGTTGCGCGCATCACCTTCGCGCGGCCGTCGCTCAACATCTTCAACATTGCCATGATGCGCGAGATTGGCGACGCGCTGAATGATTGCTCCGACCAAAATGATCTCGTCGCGATTGTATTCGATGCCGCTGAAGGCTCACGGGCTTTCAGCGCCGGCGTCGCCGTCGAAGAGCACGTGCCGGAAACGGTAATCGAGATGCTCGATTCGTTTCATGATATTTTCCGCAAGCTCAATCAAATCTCGCGGCCGGCGATTGCAGTTGTGAATGGCGCGGCTCTCGGTGGCGGCTGTGAACTCGTCGCCGCCTGCGACATCGTCATAGCGAGCGATCGGGCAAAGTTCGGCCAGCCGGAAATCAAACTCGGTGTCTTTCCGCCGGTGGCCGCGATCCTTCTGCCGCGCATCATAGGTGAGAAAAAAGCGCGCGCGATGATCCTGACCGGCGAAACAATCGATGCGGCTGAAGCTCTTCGGCTCGGCCTTGTTAGCCATCTAGTGCCAGGTGATTCTCTTCAGCAAACGGCAAATGAAGTGCTGGCGAGGCTCCGCGAACTTTCGTCGTCTTCATTAGCGATGACGCGACGCGCGATCGACATTGCGGGCGGGGCGGATTTTTCGCATTCCCTTGAACAGGTTGAAAATCTATACTTGCAAGCGTTGATGAAGACGGAAGACGCGAACGAAGGTTTACGATCGTTCATGGAAAAGCGAAAGCCGGAGTGGCGGAATCGATGAAGACACGCAGACAAGGAGACACGGAGACAGGGAGAAATACTTTCCCCCGTATCTCACTGTCTCCCCATCTCAGCGTCTCTCTGTCTCGCTACCTCCGTGTCGGCATCGCGTTTCTGCTTTGCGTCTTTACATCAATCTCACTGGCGCAAACACCGCGCCGCAGCGGTGCTCACTCAACCACCTCACGTGATTCGTTTACGCCGGCTGATCGTCGTCTGGTCGAACGCGCCATCGGGGCCACGTGCGCTGAGCGCATTCGCGATCCCTTCGGCAGCATGCCGATAGACGAAATGCAATCGCGGCCTTCGCTCGCCGCCAACAACACGGACGCGGTGGCCGGGGCGCGTCGCGCTGAACGGTTGTTGCCGACGACACGGCGGCTGGTGGTCAACGCGATCGTCGAACTGGCTAAACAGTATGATTTGTACGGCAACACTGCGGCCCGAACGCGCGTCTCTTCCGCGACCGCGCGAGTCGAAAGTGTGCGACACGTGAAGCCCGACGTCGACGCGCGCGACAACGCGTCAGTCGTGCTGCGCGAGCCGCGCACGATCGAATTTGGCACGATCTTTCTGGCCGGGCTCAAATCTGACGAAGCAATGATCAGCGTCCTCGGTCACGAACTCACGCACATCGCCAGCGGCCAACCTGATTCTTTGCGCCCATTGTTCAAGGCGATCGGCAAGCGAGCCGCTGCTCGCACGGGCCTGCACATTCAAGGTCAACGCGCGGAGGAACTCGCCTGCGACATGGTCGGCGTCGTGGCTGTGCGCGAGTACATCAACCAGACTCCGAGCTGGGAACCGTTGCCGCGCCGCATTGCGCGCGCGTTCGAACACAACTGTGTGGATGATGATGCTTCGGACGATGATCACCTGTCGCCGCGCCAGACGATTCGCGCGCTGTTCGCGTTAGATGTGTCACTCGCGAGCGAACTGGCCGGCGAGTCGAGCGCTATGCTGCCCTCTCCCTCTGGGAGAGGGTTGGGTGAGGGCTTAGCATATGTCCAGCCCTAATCATTTGGTTGAAGCAACTCTTCCCAAGAAGAGTTGCTTCAACCAACAAAGATCTGAGTTAACTGCGCGCTAAGACCCTCATCCCCGACCCTTCTCCCAGGGGGAGAAGGGAGTACCACCTTGAGCCACTTCATCAATCCCTCGCTCCGGTCATTGACACTTCTGACACAGCATTCCTAAGATCACTCGCGAATGTCTGGCGGCTTCTTAGTCGGAGGGCCACGCGCATGACGCGGACCCAACGAGTTGGTTCTTACCGGTTGCTTTCATTGAGAGCAGTCGTGCTGACTCTTATCAATCTCGCGCTGGTCTTGCTCACGGTGTCCTGCCGGAGTGACAGCGATTCGCAAAGCCTGCGGCCGCGGCAACTGCGCGATGTTCCCGCCAGTCGACTAGCCTTCAATTTTCAAGCAGACGTGGCGTCGCCACCGGGTCTTGGTTCTGACGAAGTCAAACGAATTCCCGCCATTCAGCAGGACTTTGATTCACGACGGAGCAACGATGCGCTCTTGCGCACGGTGGCATCGCCCGACGGCCAACGCGCGCTCGCGCTCTATGGTACTGCCGACGAGCCGACCACCACATTTCGCATCGATCTTTATTCGTCAGACGGAAATTTCATTCGCAACGTGACGCCGCCAACTCTCGCAGTCGTGTTTCAGGATTCAGTCGTCTGGTCCGCGGACAGTAACTTTATTGCCTTCGTCGGACGTCGCAGTAACGAAGCTCAACCGAGTCCAACTCCCCCTTTGGATTTCGGACAGCAACCCGTCGTGCCGTCTGATTCGCCCACCCCAACGCCAACTCCGGCGCCGGCGTTCGCTCCGCTCTCAGTTTTCAGTACTGAACAAATCTATGTTTGCAATCGCGACGGCTACGATCTGCATCCGATGACGACGCGTGATGGTTTGATCTATTTCGCCTTGACGTGGGCCCCCGACAGTCATGCCTTGGTTGCGTTGGCGTGCAAAGAAAGCGAATGGGACGCGCGCGAGAAACAGTTTCTGACGCCGGCCGGCCGGCCGCGCGTGATTTCAATCACCGGCGAAGAGAGATTACTCGACGATCAGCTTTCGCAGACGCCGCCGGTTTGGTCACCTGACTCGTCGAAAGTCGCCACGGCCTTCGAAGTCGACATCGGCATTTACGACGCGAACAGCAAAGCGCCGACCCAAGCGCGGATCGCTTTGCGCGAACAGATGCTGACCGCCTCGGCGTTGTTCGATGAAAAGTCGACCAGCAAGAAGAGTTCACCCGCGCCTAATCAGAATTCGGCGCCGGCGAATCCCGCAACGGTTGGGTCGCCTGTCTCGTTCAATCCGGTGGTGCGTTTGGAATGGCCTGTGCCCGAGAAGCTCTACGCGGAAACCGCTTACGTGAGTCTGCGCAGCGAGTTGATTAAGACATTCTCACGCTGGCACCTGCTGACGCTGAGCCCGCAGGCTGCGGTGCTAAAGCGGTGATGTATCCGTATTGTGGATCGGATCATTCGTCGCGAATTGGTTGATCGGGTCGCTACCGCTCCCCGTACTGACACGCGGCCAAATCAACAAGAGTACTCGTCCAATCATCCACAGTCCGACTGCGGTAACGACCGTCATTACCAGCCAAAATTTCCAAAAACTCCCGAAAGCGCCGTCCCATCCCGGCTGCACTCGATGGGCAACATTCACGTTCAAGTCCGGTGAGGTGAGCAATCGTGAGACGACCTGCATGAACAGGTACCAGGCGAACGCATAAATCCACGCGGTGCGATCCATGCGCACGCGTCGCAATACCCACAGGCCGACGATCATTCCGCCGACATGGGCCAGGGTCGACGACCACGCCGTCGAACCATTTAGCCAGACGTACCAGAACCAAACTGCTAATCCAGGAATCGTCCAGATCGCTGCCGCGCGGATCAACTCGCGGTGATTCAGAAACAATCCAAGCGCGAGCAGGAGGTTGCCGACATTACACATCCAAGCAAGATTGCCAACTCCGCCAAAGCGCCAGTAATGAATCGTCTGCGCGATGAAGAAAGCGAGCGGCAGCAAGCCGATCAATCTGAAGCGCGCATCGGAGGACCGTAGCATGGGCGAGAGAATATCACGCGGTTCATTAATGAATAAGAGCTCCGGCTCGCTCACCGACGCAAATCTGACACAAAATCATAATAGACAGCTGCGAATCTTTTGCGGTATTTTAAAGCCCCCCAAACGGCAGGGAAGCGTGAACCAGTTCCGCGACAACGGCATCTAGCCCGCGAAGCAGAACGTCAACTTCTCCCCTTCGATTGCCATCAGAACTATTCGCATTCAGCCTGCGAGTGTGTTTATGACTCCAGCCAATGATCAGTTCGTCGCCTCGATTCCATCAGATGAGTCAGATTCACTGACCCCAAGGCAGACCAGAGACACAAAGAGCCCCAAGCGATCGGTTAACACCCGTGCGGCCAGCAAGCGTCGCGGTCATCACTCGCACCGCAGCGTCTTAGTCGTCGATGACGTGATCGACGTCACCGAGATG
>DATLVM010000441.1:0-3649 GCA_035577445.1 Pyrinomonadaceae bacterium | reverse complement strand
GTCAGACGGGCGGCAAGCTTCTCGCTGATCGCGCACTCTCGCGTCTGTTGCGCGAGGATTGGCCGAAATCCATCGAAGAACTGGGCTAAGCCATCTTTGCTAGTGTCAGAACCCCGAGCGGTAGCGACGGGATCAATTGGAATATAGCGATGTGATTTGATCCGGTCGCTGCCGCTCCCGGTTCTGACACGTGCACGCAGGCATTTGCTACCTAACCATCGCTTGATCGCAACACAAAGCACCTGCGATTGCGAAAGAATTTGCAGTTCTTCGCGCGCAATGACTGCCGGAAAGCAGTTCTCTCCTCGATCGGCGTGCGGAAATACCGGAAGGCATTCCGAAATAATCAATTAAAGGAGAGTCACACATGACCATTCACAATCTGAGGATGTTACGAGTATTCACTATCTTCCCTGCCCTCGTTCTGCTTTTGACAGTCGCATCATTTAGCAAAGGGCAAGTTACGAGTGGGCCAACGGCGCAAGCACCTGCTCCCAACTATCGTCCGGTGCCCAGCGGCGCCAAGATGAAATTCCAGGGCGTGGTTATCGAACGTAGCGCTGACACATTCACGATTCGCGATCGCACCCGCGCGGATTATCAGGTTCGCATTACCGATAGCACGAGCATCAAGACCAACGGCGGATTCTTTGGCGGCGGAAAGAAATATCCCGTCACCGATCTGGTGCGCGGATTGATCATCGAAGTCGAAGGCCGCGGCGATTCGCAGGGCGAACTGGTTGCCGACAAGATTCGATTCCGCGAGTCCGACATGCGCGCCGCGATCACCTCCGACACTCGCGTCGGGCCGGTCGAAGAAGCGACCCAGAAGATGGCCGGTCAAATGGATGAGCTTTACGCCGTCGCCCAGGAAGCGCGGCAGCAGGTAACGCAAGTCAACGAACGCGTCTCTTCGCTGGACGACTATGATGTTAACGAAACGGCGACGGTTACTTTCAAAGTGAACAGTGCCGTGCTCTCGCCGGAAGCGAAGCAGCAGCTCGATGGTTTTGCGGAGAAAGCGCTGGCTGCCAAGGGCTTCATGATCGAAGTCTCCGGCCACACCGATTCGACTGGCGGTGAAGCGAAGAACATGCGCCTTAGCCGTGAACGCGCTGAAGCTGTCGTCGAATATCTCGCGGTGAATCACAAAATTCCCGCGCGTCGTTTCATAACGCCCATGGGTTACGGCAAGACAGAAGCAGTCGCTGACAACACAACCGCTTCCGGTCGCGCTCAGAATCGACGAGTCGAAGTGAAGATTTTGTCGAATCGCGGCTTGAACAACAGCGCGAGCACTGCATCCCCCCAGCCTCAACGGTAAGGGCGCTGGCAGATTTTCTTAATTCTTCTTCGCACAGAGGGCGTTCGTGCTAACTCGCGGCGCCCTCTTGATCAATTTATCTTCTTTACTCCGACCTCTCTAACGGGCTTATGACAAGCTCGTGATATTCTAGAAAAAACTTTCCTTAGTATCCCCCGGTAGTTGAGAACTATGGCTTCATGGTTGTCAGTGTTAGTGAACAAATTTCGGCACTCGCCCGAAGATGTGCCGATTCGTGAAGAGCTCTACAGCCTCGAGCGGCTGGAGCAGTACGCTGCATTCCTCGCAACTGAACATGAAATTGCGCGCAGGCCTCGACGCGTGAACCTCCTGCTGCCGCGACTCGATGAAAACAGGCGTAAGTTAATCGAAGCCTATAAGTCGCTGGCCGAGTCTATTCGGCGCGAGCACGTGATCTCTCCGGCCGCCGAATGGCTGGTCGATAATTTCCACATCGTCGAAGAGCAAGTCCGCGAAATTCGCGAGGACCTGCCGCGCGGCTATTACCGCCAACTGCCGAAACTGGCCGTAGGCCCATTCAAGGACTATCCGCGCATCTATGCATTTTCGATCGAGCT
The DNA here is from genome assembly GCA_035577445.1 of Pyrinomonadaceae bacterium. Taxonomy (GTDB): domain Bacteria; phylum Acidobacteriota; class Blastocatellia; order Pyrinomonadales; family Pyrinomonadaceae; genus UBA11740. The sequence continues at coordinate 1,747 of DATLVM010000441.1, read as the reverse complement.
AATCGCGCACACGGACAGCCATATCGATACCGAGACGCTTCGTCGTTTCATCGATGCTTACCAAAAGATCGCCCCCCTGTCGATCGGCGAACTGTGGGCCGTGCCGATCAGTCTGCGCCTCGCCCTGGTTGAAAACCTCAGGCGACTAACGACTCGCATCACTTCTTCGCGGAGCGAGCGTGAGGAAGCCGATCGCCTGGCCGATCGATTGCTCGAAGCCGCCCCGAGCCAGCCACAGGATCTAACTTCACTGTTGCCGAAGTGGCGCAAGCGGCCAAAGCGCTCCTTCGCCGTGCAACTGATTCAACGCTTGCGCGATCAGGATCCGGCCGTGATGTCGGTGATGGAATCGCTTGACAAGCAACTGCGCAAAGAAGACCTGTCACTGGAGCAGCTCGTCCACGAAGAGCATCATCGCCAGGCCGCCGCCCAGGTCACGGTGGGCAACATCATCACGAGCATGCGGCTGCTCTCGACGCTTGATTGGAAAGACTTTTTCGAAAAAGTCAGCCGCATCGATCCTGAGCTGGCCAAAGATCCAACCGCAGTCTATGCGCGCATGGATTTCGCGACCCGCGATCGCTACCGGCACGTCATTGAGCGGATCAGCAAGGGCGCGAGAAAGACCGAATTGGAAATCGCCCGGGCTGCGCTGCAGATGGCTGAGGCTGCGCGCGCTGAGAATGAAAATGATGCGCGCGCGCACATCGGTTATTACCTCGTCGGCGACGGCCTGGCCAGGTTGGAAGCCAAGGTTGGTTATCGTCCTCGAGTCGGCGAAACCGTCTTGCGGGCGATCGAACGGCACGCCAGCGTCGTGTATCTCGGCACCTTTGCAATCTTGACCGCACTTGTTCTGTTCCTGCTCGTGTTCGCCATGCTTCAGGGCAATGCCGCGATTTGGATCGCGATCGTGGGCGCGCTCCTCGCTCTGATTCCTGCCAGCGACCTCGCGATCAACGTGCTGAACTGGGACATCACGCACACATTTAAACCGAAGCTGCTGCCGAAGATCGATCTGTCGAAAGGGATTCCGCCCGAGGCACGCACGATGGTTGTCGTGCCGGCGATTCTTCCGGATGAAGCAACCATCGCGACACTGATCGACAAGCTCGAAATCGCCTATCTCGCAAATCAGGATGAACACTTGCACTTCGCTCTGCTGGGAAGTTTTGCCGACGCGGACGGCGAAAAAATGCCGGACGATGAACGCATTGTGGAAGCGGCGCGGCACGGGATCGAGGAACTAAATCAACGCTACAGCGACGGCAAGCCAATTCGATTTCACTTGTTTCACCGTTGCCGTCAATGGTGCGAGACGGAAGACAAGTGGATTGGTTGGGAACGAAAGCGCGGCAAGCTGCGCGAGTTCAATCGCCTGTTGCGCGGCGCACCGGATACCAGTTTCGTCGTCGCGACTGCCGACAGCGCGTTGTTGGCCCAGGTTCGCTACGTAATCACGTTGGATTCCGATACTCAGTTGCCGCGTGACTCCGCGAAGCGGCTGATCGGAGCGGCAATTCATCCGCTAAATCTGCCGCGTTTTGATCACAAGGCGGGACGCGTCGTCGAAGGTTACGGAATTCTGCAACCGCGCGTCAGCATTTCGCTGGAAAGCTCGGCCCGTTCGTTTTTTGCGCGCGTCTTTTCCGGCAACACGGGAATCGATCCTTACACGACGGCTTCGTCAGACGTCTATCAGGACCTCTTCGGTGAAGGAATTTACACCGGTAAAGGTTTGTATGAC
>DATLVM010000440.1:0-9991 GCA_035577445.1 Pyrinomonadaceae bacterium | reverse complement strand
ACAAACGGACCGGTGGCAAACCCGGTTCTCGTCAATGGCATGCTGACTCCGACCATTACCATGGTGCCGGGCGAGGTCCAGCTTTGGCGTCTGGTCAACGCCACCGAGGGAAACGCGGGAGGGATAATTCAAAATAGTTTGTTTCAGACCCCGGGATTCACATTCAAACAGACTGCTATGGACGGCGTGCAACTCAGCCCGTCCAACTACAAGAACCAACCGTTTCTCAACCCGAACGCGCCGGACGGCATGGTCCCTGGTGGACTGACGCTGGCCGGCGGCAATCGCGCTGACCTTCTGGTCCAGGTGCCGGCCACAGCCAGCGCAAACCCGATTCCGTTCAAATCCGGTGGGGCGATCTTTTTTTACGTAAAGGTCACAGGCGCCGCGGTTCCTGCGCCGGCGACCGGCGTTTTCCCAAAGACGTGGGCTGACATGCCAAAGTTCCTGAACGATTTACGGTTGCCCGGTCCGGGCGACGCCATCGACCAAGCTTCGCCCTTGAAATTCCAATGGGAGGATGGCCGGTTCGGTACCGGACGGGCAGCCAACCCGTCAGCGCCGTTCCCGCCCCATTTTATGATTAATGGAAAACAGTTCGGACAAACTGGCGAGGTAGTTGACCAGTGCATGCCATTGGACGGGTTGCAGGACTGGATACTCGAGAACTACACAACTCTCGCGCACCCATTCCATATCCACATCAATCCATTCCAGGTCGTTCGGATCGACACACCCACGGGGCGCGGCGAATACAGTTCCTATACAACAGGCGGCGACTTCGTCTGGCAAGATGTGGTCGCAATCCCGCCGGCGGTCATCAGCACGAACAACGACGGCCAGCTCACAAGTGTTACACCCGGCAGGGTCAAAATTCGCCAGACCTATTTGGACTTCACCGGCACGTATGTACTTCACTGCCACATACTCGCCCATGAGGATCGGGGCATGATGCAACTCGTTCGCGTGGTGCCGGCCAAAGACTACCCAAAGAAATGGAAGGACAGCGTTCCCGATCACCATTAAGCCTTTGCAAGTGACGTGCAAAGCAGGCGAAAACAATTAGATTCGATGAGGAGAAGACATGAGCTACCTTGATCAACCCCGCATTAATTTCACTGGTCGTTTCTTCACTAATGTCTCGACCATCAACAACGATCTCACCAACTACAATCCGAACTCGCCGGTCAGTGATCCCGGATGGAACCCGAACGGCGTTGCGCTCTTTAAGTTCGACAGCTGCACAGTCACGGGCGTGCAGGCTCCCGGCGACCACAGCGGGCTGATAGGCGCTCCGCTCGTATCCCAGACGAAGCCCGCGCCGGGAAAGCTAGTGGACCTCGATCCTGATCAACAGTCGCTCTCTCAGGTCATCGGCGTCGCGCTGAATCTTACAACTGCGTCAGGCGCGGGATTCCAGGGCGTGCTCGGACCGTGCAATCTTCAAGACATGTGGCCCAGCGCCCCGAACCCGGAGGGCGATGCCGGCGGCAGCAACGCCAGCTCGATCTTTGTCTCAACCTTGAGCTCAGTTCAGTGGACCAACGCTGACAAAGTTGCCGCCCTTAAGCTGTTGCGTGACACGACGCAGAACTCGCAGTTGGCAATCCGCTTCATCGTCGGCAGCTTCTTCTTCGCTGATCCGAACGATCCCGCCTCGGGTTACGGAACGCTGACGGGTTCGATCGGCCCACATCTGGATGGCGATCCAATCCAGTTCGCGCGGCGACGCCTGATGCCGCCAACGACGAAGGCCAAAAAAATTAAAAGCGATGCGGCTGGTGTTTCCGGCCGGCCAATCCACGCCGATTTCGAGATAAAGAAACAAGCTTTGGCCGCTGAGGCCAAAGCGCGCCCGCCCAAATTCCAGGCTTGCAATTTCCAACTCGACCCGAAGAATCACAGACTCAGCATTGATCTCGTCAACGCAATTCCCCTGGCCAGCTTTGCCGGGCCGCCGCTTCCGGTCGGACAGTTGCGCGCGGTGATTGTGGCTGCGGACGGTTCGACCAAAGAGGTCTTGCAGCAGCCATTCGTATTCACCGGTGACACGAACAAAACTCAGGGTGGCATCGTCGACGTGCCGTTGACCCCGGACCAATCGAAGAGTCTGGAGGGAATGCGCGCCGGCATCGAGCTACAAGCGGAATCAGGGGGAGCCTGGACGACCATCCTCGCTGAACACGAGAGCGGCAAGTTCGTGAACATTTGGCCGTTTACTGCGCGGGCCGTGGGCGGCGATAACGTGACCTTCGAGTTGCGCGCTTTCCAGTGGGGCAAGCCGCTGGCAAACGAGAAGCTCAGTCTTACGGCCGAGTCCACAGGGGGAACGCCGGCATCGCTCGTGATCCAAAGCGACGGCTCGGGGTCTGCCGTGACAGATAAAAATGGACGGGCAGTATTTATCGTCAAGACTCCAACCAGTCTCGACATTCCGGCCGACCGGACACAGCTTGACAGCCTCTGCTATTTATTTGATGGGCCGTGGACGCGTTTGAACGGCGGGCTGTTTTCTACCACGTTCAATTCGCCTGACAGGGCAATCCTGCCCGCTGCGTTGGTGGTCTGGTCGCCGTACCCGGACGCCGGCATGGCCCATCCCACTTGGGAGGGTCAGGTGCAGCCGGTCTTCGACGAATACATGCGTATGTATCCGGGCATGAAACAAATCATGGATCTGACGCAACTGTCCGTGGTCCAGGCACACCTGCAAGCGCTCCTGGATGTCTTCTCTTTACCATTCGAAGCTCCCCACCGCATGCCGGTCACGCGCGATCTCTCGACGCAGAAGATTGAGGTGATCAAGACCTGGCTCAAGAACGAAATCGCTAAAAAGAAGAAAGGCGCATTCGGGGGAAAGACTCATGGGCTGGCACCGGGAATGACTGCGGAAAAGCCTGGCTCTCGGCTCTTCACGATTGCCGGTAACAAGCCCGTAGCGCTGGACGACCTCGCGAATCAACTGCGCCAGCAGATAACCACGAAAAAACTGCAACTTGCCGAACAGGATCTCGGTCAACAAACGGGCGTCAAGGAAGCCCTCGTGGTAATTCGCGGCCATGAGGATCCGCACACACATCCCGAAAGTGATTTGATTATTTTCGTGCTCGAAGGTGGAGGATACGTCCAGCTTTCGTCCGGGAGAGTTGCGGCACCGGAAGGAAGCACTGTGGTGATACCCAGAGGTGTCTGCCACGCTTATCACAACGTTTCGGCGCATGACTCGGTGCTTATTGCGACATTTTCTCCGACCGATTCGACGCATGGAGTTTGCCCAGATTCATGACCCCAGCTCGAGTTATGAGAGTTTGCTGGCCCGCGAACGATGTTGACTGCAGGACTGAAAGGTAAAAGCTAGATTATGTACGAGAAGAATGAGGCTCACCAGGAATGGTTGGAGTTGTTCATCGCAGCGCAAGGTGGAATCGCGGGCACGGTTCATGTGCAACGAGGCGAAGACCTTTACATTACGGCGACGCATAACATCCCGCCAAAGGTAATCGCGATCGTGGCTCACGTGCCAAACGGGAAGGGGATGGCAGGTCTAGCCCAGGTGAAGAAGCAACCGATGCAAACCTGCAACCTGCAAAGAGATGAAACCGGCAACATTAAGCCCGGCGCCAAAGCTGTTGACGCGCAGGCGGCGATTGCGCTGCCGGTGCTGGACGACACGGGCGCCCTGCGTGCAGTCGTCGGAATTGCATGGAGCAAGGAGGGTGAAATTGGATCAGCCGAAGAGCAGTTATTGATGAAACTGGCAGCCGCGTTACCGCAATAGCGGAAACAAAAGGCCGATCGATTTACCGACCAACCCAAGGTCCGAAAGGAGCTTTCTCATGAGCGTACTCTCTTTCCCGCGCATTTATTTCAAAGGGTTCATGGAGTGGGACCCGTGCACTTTCAACAACAACGACTGGGCGGCATTCCCTACGTATGACGCGACCAATGCGGCTCTCAACTGGCCGTTCCTGTCTACGCAAGGGACGCAGGTGCCTCCGGGCATCACGCCTGCCAACTTCATTACCACGTTTCGCCCGTGGGCTATCTCCTTACTTGACGATACCAATCCCAACGACAATCCGCCGAATGGGCCTGCGGGAAACCGCGTCCCGGCCGAGTGGAACATGTTCGGGACCCACGGCGTGTCTTTCGTGCAGTATGAGGATTACACGACTACGATTATCGGTGGCGACCTCGGATACGATCAGCCGGTAACCAGCGACACAATCATCGGTCAACCGGTAACGCTCAGCGGCGATGGCGGCAGCGGTCCCGGCCGGCTGGTTGATACAAACCCGGTCTCGCCCTGGTCGAGCCAGATTTATTTCGGCCAATTCGCGCTCGGGGGCGGCAGTTCCGGGCTCAGTGGCCCGCGCGTCTACCGCATGCATTCGCGCTGGCTAAATCCAAATCGGATTTACAGCACCGATCAAATTCTCACCTCGCCCGCCTCCAGCATCGGCGTCTGTTTTCAAACCTGCATACCCTACGATCAAGTCAACTGGAATGACCCGAACAGCTCGCAACTTATTTCGAGTCTCCAGGGAGCCGCACAGCAGCCCGGTGCGCTCGGCATAATGATCCGTTTCACCGGCTACGTTAACATTTATTTCGTGAACGGCCTCCTCAATAACATTCAGGCGCAGCCGCGCGACTACCCGTCGCTCGCCCAGGCACTGGCAGCAGCCTGGGATCCCTGGTACCAGAGCGGTGACACTTCGCAGTTTTTCTCGAACCCTTGCTACAGCCACATTGTCGGCGTCGTTGGGGTCTGGAATGAGGGTGAGTTGGCCAGCGTGCCCGGCGGGCGTTGCCTGGCGGCAGATGTGAACGTGTCACCCTTGGGTCTGAGTGGCGTCAAAAGCAAAGCCGCCCCACCGCCCGCGGCGGTCGTGGTTATGGGCCATGAATTGAAGTCGACCGTAGTCGCGTCAGTGGGAGACCCGGTTCCGTTGGGACCCGTGGCTGTCAATGTAGACTATGACGCGAGCCTTATCTCGCTCGATCTCAACAGTACTATGCCCGAGCTGGGCACCCCGGGATCCTGGCCTTCTGATCTTACCAAAGCCGACTTCGGTCAACTTACCGTCGGCGTGATGAACGCCCAAGACTTCACGCCAATCGCCACGGTTGATTACGATCAGTATCAACGATCGGCTTATGAAGCGCGCGCCGGGATTATCGATATCCCATTTCCCAATTCAGGTACGGGCGAACTTCTGCAGCACGGCACCATCGCGATACAGGCCCAGGGTCAGACAGCGCTCCTCGAACAAACCTACACGGCCGAGACCGACACGCGCGGCATTTATCTGGATCAGAATGGGCACGCGGAATTTCAGGTCATGGTTTGTCAGATGGGATCGCCGAGTCCCGGCGCCAACGTACTGCTCGCGCAGTATGATTCCGGCCTCAACCTGGTGCCGAGCAGTGGGACGCAGTACGTGTTGTTTCAAAATGGGAACGTGATGACGATTAACGCGGGAGGCATCGAGACCGTGGTCACCACCCTCCCGACCGACCAGAACGGCAACGCCACCTTCGTCATCGGTGCGGTGAATCCAGGCTTCCCCGTCATCGGCTTCTTCCCTTATGCCGTGGGCGGCGCGCTGCCGCAGCCGACATCCCCGTTCAGTTTTGTTGACGACGCGTTCTACACAACGGTGCGCGTGCTTCCGTTTGACGACGCTGTGCCGCAGGCGTTCGTTGATCTCTGGAATGGCAACCAGGATCCGGCGGCAGCGTGGACCTTCGTCTACGGCGAAATTCTTTACGTCTACGACATGCTCTTCAACGTAATGTTGAAATACGTCAACCTCGGCAGCCAGCAGTCCGTCGAACAAAACCTCAACGGCATCTGGTCGGCGATTACTCAGGAAGCAGCAGTCGAGAGCACCTACGCGATGCCTGTCACGCGCGACATGTCGTCCGGCAAGCGACTCGCGCTGCAACTCTGGATTTACCTGGTTGCCAACAATTACGACGTCCCGAACTTCAACGTGAATTCGATTCCGCCTGACTGGTCTCCTCCCAGTTAGGAATGGGACGCAAGTAGCCCTCGCGCATTAGGTTTGCTTCGACCGGCGTTGGAGCTTTATGTATTTACCGTCGTCAGATAAAAGCAGAAAGAAGGTTGAACGATGAGCATTTTCGACTACCCCCGCATCAATTTTCAGGGAACAATTCAGCTTAGTCCCGGCACCGCGAACAACGACGACTATGCCGGCGCCTACGTGCTGCCAGATTCGTGGGGACCGTACGCGGGCGAGACTCTGGCGCTGATTGATTCCAAGCTGGTCCAGCCAAGAACCTATGGAATGTCTGACGCCGATTTCATGGCCTGGGTGCAAAAAGCGCAGACATTCAACAGCACCAGCTCGCCCGTCAGCACAGCGGAAATCATTCCCGCCGAGTGGAACTACTACGGCGGAATGGAGATGCTTAATGTCGACGCGCAGATAATCGGCGTCACGACGGGCCCAGGTGAAACTTACACTCAACCGGATGGCAGTTTGCCGGTAACGAGTTTGCTCGGCGCAGCCCTCAGCTTCTCAAATGGACACATCACCGACGTCAATTCTGAAGGCTCGCCTCCGGCCACCCAGTTTTTTATCGACCAACTAACGCTCGCAAAAGATGGCACGACATTCATTAACGGTAGCGCCAGCAAGGGCGCATGCCAGTGGCTTAACTTCTACCGGAATGTGAATATGACAGCCGACGGTGGCGCAGGCGGTTACGTCTATCACGTGATCATGAAGAGTTCGGGAGCAACCATTAATATTCCCGGATTTGAAGACCCGAACATTGTAGGCGTTATCCTGCGCTACTATCTCTATGGCTTGACCGAGGGCGCTACCACCAACGCGGAGATTGAGGCGCTCTACGAGCAGCAGCAAACAAACCCCGCCACTTTGGAAATCGTCGGGACTTTCGCGCCGCTTTATGAGAACGAAACTATTTTCACGACGCCGCCGGGCCGGCTGATGGTTTGCGACCAAACCCAGATCCCGACGCCGGCCGGCTCGCAGAATAATAGCGGCATCACCAACCTTGACGGCTTGATCGCGTTGGCCCCTGCGGTGCTGCAGGTCAACGACAACACCATTTCTGCTGATTTCGTCGGCACGTTTCCAGACTATTATCAACCCGGGTCACCGCCCGCACCGCCCTCGGAAACCACAAATCCCAAGTATGATTTTGGCGATGTTTCACTGTTCGTTTCGGCTGGTGCTAACCGCGCACTCATCGGCGCCATCGATTACGCAAATACGATTCAAGGTGACGAGGCGGGCTGGGTCTTTGACTTTGATATCTCCGAGAACCAGGAGGCGCAGCAGGTCTTATCAGATGCGAATGCCTCATTCCAACTGGTGAATTCTTCGCTCGGGACGGTCCTGGCCGAGACCGATTACTATTTCGTCTCGAATCAGCAGGGAATCTATGCGGAGCAATTCGCAAGCGGATCCGAGTTTCTTAATCAGGGAACCCTCGAGCCGGCGTCAGTCTCGGTCTTTTCTCGCGGGCAGGAGCTGTCCGCAGATCAGTGCCCGCCTTTCACGGTCTGGCAGTACCGCTCGATTCCGCTGCAAGATCCCGGCGACGTGTTAGCCATCTCGACAAACCAGCAACCAGGCGAACCCATTATCGTGGATACCAGCCAACCGGGAAATTTCCTGTTCACGTTCTCGGTTAACGATGATCCACCTGCCGGTTTTCCGCCGCAGAGCTATCTCACGTTCATGAATCCGCCGTTCGTCACGAATGCGCCTTCCATCAGCTTGCGCATTCTGCCGAACGATGAAGACTTCAGCCAGTACTACGTGGACCCGAGCGCGCCCGAGCCCGTAGGCAACGACCTGCTAACTTTCGATCTCCTTTACGAGAAGGTTTTGCGGACGTATTACTTGCTCTACCCGGTAATGATCCCGTATGTGCAGCTCAACTCAGAGGCGGATGTTGCTAAGAACGCGCAGGGCATCTTGCAGGTAACGGACCAATCTATCTGGATGACGGATGACTATATGCCGCGGACGCGCGACATGTCTGCCAGCCGAACAACACTGCTGCAAGCGTGGTGTCGGAAAGTGCTGGCGGCGAAGTAAGAACGCTGTCAGAGTTTCGGGTTAGTAAGATCCTAAGGCTAGTTTTGAGTCAAATCCGGCCGGTGTAATTCTCGCTCACTCATTTCGGGTCTCCTAATAGTGTGTTGCTGTAGCATCAGCGTCCTTCGGAGTCCGCCAGTTGTTCTTTTTTGGCTTGATCATAAAGAGCATCCGCCGCTCTCGGGCTTTGTGCGTCTATTCGATCGATTTCAATTAAGATCTTTTCGAAGTCTTCAACGAGAGCGGTTTTGTTCGCGGCTTGCTCCGCATAGCGGACAAGAAACAAATCGAGCCTTCGCTTAATTGAATAGTAATTAGCGGCCGCAGCTGTACGTTTTTCGCCTAGTTCCGAAAACCTGAAAAAGGTTTGCAGCGACGCAAATACAGCCGCGACAAGCGAGAGTAGGCCGGTGGTTGTTTTGAGCCACACGGTAGGGTTACTACTAATAGTCGAGAAGATTGTGGTTCCCACTATCGCGGTAATTACCACAACGGGCACACCAAAAAGGTTATTCATACGTTGCGACTGACGGGCAGCAGATAATGGCTTCGGCCTTGTCTAACCGCTCTGATCCGGTAGTAATCGGCGCGCTCATCAATATCCTTCGGCAGCATACGACCCCTTCCAAACTTTGGCAGGATAACTAACCTTCTTAGGCGTCCACTATTAGGATATCACTGCCTCATTTCGTGCCGGCTTTCTTCCATCTTCCAATATCGTTCCACGTCGGCGCCCGCTTCGCCTCGGCTGCCAATTTAGAAGCTGACGGCGGATCGAACAGTTGGCATTGTGGCAGACTGGCCGGATCGAGCTTATTGACCTGGTCCCAGGTTTCGGCCGGATTAGGCTTCACTACTTTGAAATCAACATAATTCTGACTGACAAACGGCGCATTGGCCGGCGGCAGCGGGTAGCCTGAAAAGTAGAAACTTTGCGGCATGATCTTCCCGTCGCTGGGCGCAAAACCATAGCCGAACATAATGTCCTGATCCGCGGTGCGGTCCGGACTAACTCCCGTTTGTACCGGCTTACCGTCCGCGGCGGAAACCCAGAAAGAGTAGCCCTGTCCACCCGGACCAATCTGCGCGCTGTCTCCTTTGGCATAGGGCAAATGGCTGATGAAATCGCGTCTCGGCGGGTGATTGAAACTCGAAAACAGACAAACCGGCGGCATGCCGGCCGGCCGGTCTTTTTCGTAGGTGACAAAAAAGGCAGTCTTGCCGAGAGAAATAAACGAGCAGGTAAATTTGTTGGAGATCGGAAATATCGGCAAGCAGCGATTTTCATAGTGCTCCATCATCGCGCCTTCGCCGCCTGGTCCGGTCCAGGTCGAATCATAATAGGTTGTGCCGGTGGACTTTTCGTAATCGGTCCCCTCTTTTAACTCGGGCGGCGGAGCATCGCGATAAGGCGGCGGAAATTGGGAATAGTTATTGAAGACCCGGTACATGTTCCAGTTCGACACCCAAAATTCGGGATAGACCGGGTCTGCCGGCTCACCCGGTCCACGTTTGTAGACGCAATCCGGACTGGCACAAGGACTGATGTCCGGCGAGTTGTGAACACCGTAAGTCTGGTAGACAGCGCCGGCGTTTGCATTGCTGTTTGTATTGCTGTTTGAGTTGCCGTTTGTATTGCTGTTCGTTTGCACTGTCTGTTGCGCCGGCCGTTGACATGAGGCTAGGCTAAATAATGAAAGCAGCAGCAAGGAAAGCAAGATCAGCTTGACCTTCGCGCAATGAGATTCCACCGCAGCTCCATTATGGAACCGTCCTCTTGGTCTGTGTGCGATCTTCATGACTTCTGCTCCAATCATCATCAGAAATCGTTGTTGAGATCATTTTGCCTTGACCTGATGTCGTCATCCTCATGTGACACGCATGCC
>DATLVM010000439.1:0-18559 GCA_035577445.1 Pyrinomonadaceae bacterium | reverse complement strand
TACAACAAATAGACAGGTTCGATTTCACCTTTCTTCAGCGATTGCTCGAGGTCTTTGCGAGTGCGCGCCACCTACTTGTCTTCTTTCACACCGAATCCGTTTACGAGAGTTGAGACAATTGATTCGGCGAAGCTGTGCGCGATGCGCATCACGGCCGGATCTTCTTCATTGAAGAAGTTGCGAGGATCGTTGGCGAATTCGAATTCGCCGCGGAAAACGAAATTCTGATTGTCGTAAAGGACGCGATTGTCGTGCTGATCGCGCACGGTTACGCCCGCGACGATGGTAACTTCAAAGACGCGCGCGCGGCCCTGATCATCCAGCAGCACGCCCGAAAATCCAAACCCTTTGACGACGCCGTCGATCACCGCGTCGGCGCCTTCGCGCTCGCTCTGCACCCGCAAACCATGGCCGCGCCGAATCAGCTCAGTCATCACTGCTTCGGTAAAGCGATGCTCGATCTTGAATCGCAGTGCCGTGTTTTGAAAGGCGGGAACCGCGACGGTTTTGATGTGCGGCGGCAACTGGCTCTTTGTCACTGGCTTGTAGCACTCAGTGAAACCGCAAACGAGCAGTAACAAGATCGGCAAAGAAATCGCGCGCAGGACTTTGGGCATTCGAAGTTTTTCTCTTTTTCCGACCGCGAACGCGGCCCGACAACCGACGTAACCAAGTGCGTCGCGATTGTCGCGCAAGGTGAGCCTCGTAGCAAGTTATCACGGCAGAACGTGCTGGCAGAATGAATCCGCGCGCTCACTTTGAAACAGTCTTGCTAAACCGCTGGAAGGGTGTATCATGCGAAACACCTCGCGGCATTTAGTCTCACCGGTGTGAGGCTCCCATTTCCACAACCAAGGGAGATAGTTATGAGAACCGGGACGTTGGCACTCGTCACCGCAGACGGTGCACAGCACAAGCTGGAGATGTTCGTCTTTAGTTGGGTCAATTCGGCTGGTTCAGCCACGAGCAGGCGCGGCCTGATCGAGATTTCGGCGAGAAATAACGATCTGGGCCAGTTGTTATTTCACATTAAGACTAGTGGCACGGCTGAGGACAGGGTGGCCCTCTCCGCCTTTCACAGTAAGCTCCTGGCGGCGCTTGCATCGACTCTCGATACTCAGATCACCGCCTACACCAACGAGGCCACTCTTCCGCCAAACCTCGTGGAGGTCGATCTGAAGCGCAATCTGGTTTACTTGATTGTCTCGTAGAGCCGAGCGCGACTGACAGTTTGCTTACAGACCCACAAGACATCGGACCGGCCGCGGACGAACTGGCATTCTTTGCCAAATCTCTTTTTCCGAGGGCTCGGCTTGGGTTATTCTGCTCAAAAGCAATCCGAGCGACGCCATAGGGAGAAGAATAGTGACCAGCCCAATACCAATCGGCCCGACCTTGTCGCGAATCGGTCAGATCTTCGTGAACGTCAAAGATCTCGATCGCGCGATTGCGTTTTATCGCGATACGCTCGGGATGACGTTCCTATTTCAAGCCCCGCCGAGCATGGCCTTCTTTGATTGCGGCGGCATCCGCATCATGTTGGGAATCCCCGATCGGCCGGACCTGGATCACCCGGCGTCGATCATCTACTACAAAGTCGATGACATCGAAAAAGTTTACGAAGTCCTGGATGCTCGCGGCGTGGAATTCATCGTCAAGCCGCACCTGGTTGCGCCCATGCCGACGTATGATCTTTGGCTCGCGGACTTCAAAGACTCAGAAGGGAATATTCTGGCGTTGATGAGCGAAGTGCCCAAAGAAGTTGCGTGAGGCTTTCGTCATGGCCAGCCCCCCGCCCAGTCTTAACAAGATCGTTTCGCGTCTAGTAAAGCATTACGGTAAGCGGAAAGCCCTCATTACCACCGATCCGTTCGAACTCGTGCTGCTCGAGAACGTGGCGTATCTCGTTAGTGATGAGCGTCGCGAAGAAGCGTTCATAGCGCTACGCGAATATTGCGGCACAAAGCCACATGAGATTCTGGCCGCTGCAAATGAGAAGATTCTAAAAGCGACAAAGCTCGGCGGCATGCATCCCGAGCAGCGCGTTCACCGGCTGAAAGAGATTGCCTTGATTGCGATGAACGAGTTCGAAGGAGATGTGCGGCAGGCTTTGAAGCTCCTTCCTCTGCCGAAAGCGAAACAGGCGCTGCGAAAATTTCCCAGCATAGGCGAACCCAGCGCTGAGAAGATCCTCTTGTTTGCTCGTTTGTATGCTGTTCTCGGATTGGAATCGAACGGGTTGCGCGTCCTGTTGCGATTGGGGTTTGGTGAAGAGAAGAAAAACTATACGGCAAGCTATAAATCGGTTCAGGAGGCAATGAAGCCGGAACTCAAAGAGGATTTCGCTTGGTTGGTCGACGCGCACTTGCTGCTGCGTCAGCACGGGAAAGAGTTGTGTAAGACGAACAATCCAAAGTGCGAGGAGTGTCCCATCAGAAGTGACTGCGCTTGGTTGCAGAACCGAGAGCGGTAGCGTCAGAACCGCGAGCGGTAGCGACCGGATCAAGTGATCCGATGGAGTCACATGATCCTGTCGCTACCGCTCCGGGTTCTGACAGTCCTCTCGACCACCAGGCTCAATCCCATTAAGAGATAGAGAATCATCACCACCTCAGAGTCACCCCAGTTGTAGTGGACCACACCGCTTGTCATGAAGCCGAGCAATCCACCCAACGAGCCCAGCACGATTCCTCTTTCAATCCAGTTATCTTTCGGGACGAGACGCCGCGTGCGCCAGAGCATGCGCGCGTAGGCGCCGATGAGCGCAAGCCATACAAGCAGCGCCGGTACGCCGCGCTCAAGAGCGATCTGCAAATAATCGGAGTGCATGTGTCCCCAGGGCATGCGGCCGTTGTCGAACAATCCCCACTCGCGCCAATGCCCTTTGATTGAATCCATGCCGACGCCAATCAACAAATGTCTTGGCTTGCTGATGAGCAGATGAAATCCGTCACGCCAAACTTTCTGGCGCCATGCGATCGAATCGTCTTTGCGATCGAAGAAACCGACGTTGCGCTTTTGATGAAGAATGAAGAGCCCGGCGAGCACAATCGGGATCGCGCACAATCCCAGCACAATCAGCGCGCGACGGCTGATGGTTAACGAGAGAATCAAACCGGCTGACAGCAGAAACGACAGCCAAGACGCGCGCGTTACCGATAGCAGAACTGCCCCGGCGATCACAACGATCGCCAGGGCGAGCAGTAAGCCGTACCGGCTTTTTTTCAGCGGCAGCGTTACTAGAAGGGCGAGCGCCAGCGATCCGATCAACTGCAAACTTTCCGAGTAGGTCGACCAGTTGTTGTAGAAGCCGGTCGCGCGTCGATCGCGACCGTAACTCCATCGCTCTATTCCCAGACGTTCCTCCGGCGTACCGCCGGGAATTAATTTCCCGCGCGGGACATCAAGCGTAACGATCCATTCGACGCGATAGATCTGAAGCTTGGCCGGTTCCTTGTTGGATGATTGATCTAGCGCGCTGACGATTTCGTCCGCGCTGCGAACCGATTGGCCGTCAACCTGTTCGATCGTGTCTCCCGCGACTATCGGAGTGTTCTGCACCTGTCCGTGGGAAATCAGACGCGCTTGCGACAGCGGACTACCGGTGGCAACGCCAGATACCCTAACGCCGCGGCCGATCGCGAACTGCCCAAAGACGAAAATCACATTCACCATGCACGCGGCGACCAATAGAATCGGCAGCGCGCGCAGCAACTTTGGCGAGCGAACGTTCTCAGCAAATAGATAAACGATCAGAAACAGCGACGCCGCGCGCAGCTTGCCGATCGAAACGGAAGGCTCGTAAGAAAGAAACGACGATAAGCCGGTGAGGACGAAAAACAGGAACATCGGATAGTCGATCGGAGTGCGATCGAGCCTTGGTCGCGGCCACACAAACAACCGCACTACCCAGAACAGCATTCCCATCAGCCACGCTGTCTGAGTTGCCGCGATCGAGTTCGGCGCGGCAATTACAAATAACACCATCGCGCCGATGAGCGCGCGCTCAACCCAAACTCCGAGCGGACCAGGAGTGATGTCTTTGTTTTGTCTAATGATTTCTCGTGTCCTCTGCGGTTGATATCGTTTAGAATCGCGACGCTCGAATTATATCGACGATTGTTCCAGACGCCACATGCGAAGACTGATCACGTTACTTATCCTAATCATCAGTGCACCAACCTCAACGTATTCTCAAGTCAAATCGGTCGCGGATTACCTCAACGATGTAACCACGATATCGACCAGGCCGGACCTCAAAGCCGCGAACGATTACATCGATCGCAATCACGATCAGATTCTGCGCGAATGGATCGCGATTACGGAAATTAACGCGCCTTCGGGGCACGAACAGCAGCGCGCGAAATACATTGAAGGACTCCTTCGTTCTTATCACGTAGACGTTCATTACGATTCTGCCGGAAACCTGATTGCGGTGCGAAAGGGGACTGGCGGCGGCCCTGTGATCGTTTTCGACGCGCACCTGGACACCGTCTTTCAACCGGGACTGCAAATCAAGGCGACGATCAAAGACGGCAAAGTTTACGCGCCCGGAATCGGCGACGATACGCGAAACATCGAAGCATTGCTCGCTACGATTCGCGCGCTGAACGAAGCAAAGGTCAAGACGAAAGGCGATCTTGTTTTCGTCTTCACCGTTGAAGAAGAGACCAGCTTCAAAGGCGTGAAGACGTACGTCGCCGAGAACAAAGACAAGATCAATCAGTATGTCGCGCTCGACGGCGGCTACGAAGGCTTTACTTATGCAGGCATTGGCATCAATTGGTATCGCCACCATTTCATCGGGCCCGGCGGCCACACGCGTTCACGCACTCCGCCGTACTCAGCGACCTTGCCGCTGGCGCGGGCGATTGATCGGATCTATCAATTGAAGGTGCCCACTGATCCTTCTTCAAATTTGAACGTCGGCATGCTTGGCGGATCAGCAGTGGTCAATGCGAAAGCCGCGGATGCTTGGTTCACAGTTGATTTGCGCTCGACCTCTAACGAGGTCATCGCGGATCTAGAGAAGCAGATCAAAACGATTCTCGATGAAGAAGCCGCGCGAGTTGGGATGACTGTGAAGACCGACACGATCTCTGCCACACCGGCGGCGTCGATTCCCCGTCATCGCGAATCGTATCTCGTGCGGATGGCTGAAGCCGTGCATCGGGTGATGGGTTTCGATCCGCCCATCACCAATGCGGGTTCGAACAACGGAAACATCGCGCTGCTGGCGGGGATTTCTTCCATCTCAACTGGCGCCGGGCCATGCGATGGTTCTCACAGCCTGGCAGAGAATTGCGAGATTGAACCGTTCTATAAAGGGATTAAGAAGACGCTGTTGTTGGAGGTCGCGTTAGCGGGAGTTGAGTAATTGCAAGTCTCCGCCCGCACGAGAGGCTAACGCCTGTAGGTCTTCAAAGTACCGGCCGTGGGTGCGCCGCACGTCTTGTTCCGTTGCAGCCTCAAGAATAACAACTTCGTCGTCAATACCTCTTTCGCTCAGCTCTAATTCCAACGTAAGTCGCTGCTGTTCCGCATTCTGCCGATCCGAATCGACAAACGATTCAAGTTTCACTATTCGGCCTCGCTCGCGATTATATTCAATTAGAAAAATCATCGTTTTGCTCTCTCGCTTTTTACGAGGGGACCGTGCTGCGCAGCGATGGTAATCATATGATCCATATGGATCAGCATCTTATCGAGATCTCCCGACGCGGAAGCCTTTTCATAGTCAAAGGTAGCATTAGAGAGGTTGGAAAGGTAAGTGGATATTGCTTCACTGCCTCCGCCATACTTTATTTCGTGACCGAATTCGTCGGCCAGTTTTTCAGAAAGATCTGCCCATGTGTGCTGAAGCAATGTTCGAACCTGCACCTCGACCAATTTGTTGGCTTGATTGACGATTATGTGGACTGCCCGGTAGCCGTGACTTGGACGTGCGCGCCGATCAACTGGTAGTTCAGTTGTGAACATTTCAGTGAGTTGAGCAACAACACGATCCTGCTCTTTGAGCGTGGGAGTAATTAGGCGGCAACCCGCTATGTCTTGCATTTGATTGAGACGGGTTTTCTCCCGACGAAGCTTTTCAACGATTGCTTTAGTTGTCTTCGCAGGTCGGCCGGTGGGCTCTAAATTCAATTGAGTTCGAATCTGCTCCACAACGGTTTCGTAAGCTTCTCGGAACGACTGCCTGAAGTTATTGAGAAGCCTACGATCATCTTCGCTAACGTCACCCTTTCGAAGTCGGTCGCCAAGCCGGTTGATCAAGCTCTTGCTAGGCTCAGATTGTAGCATCGGCGGATATTCTACAGTGGCAACTCTGTTAACCGAAGGGAATCCCAAAAACAAAATGAGCCCGATCTCGCGACCGGGCCCATTCATCAATCAAGGTTAGAAGGGACGCTTAGTACCCGTTCCATCCGTCGTTGTAACCGTTTTCGAATCCTTCGCGATAGTAACGACGATAGAGTTCGCGGTCACCGAGTTTCGAACTGTAGTCAGTCGTGGCATTACGGTACT
This sequence comes from Pyrinomonadaceae bacterium, assembly GCA_035577445.1. Lineage (GTDB taxonomy): Bacteria > Acidobacteriota > Blastocatellia > Pyrinomonadales > Pyrinomonadaceae > UBA11740. The sequence continues at coordinate 12,034 of DATLVM010000439.1, read as the reverse complement.
CGCTGGAATCCGAAAAACTGTGATGGCGATTGCGCCGTCGATCGTCGCGGCCTTCTTTAATACCTGCGTTGTAGCCCGCGTTAAGCGCCGTCTGCCTTAATTGGAACGAGCCGCCATACTGACCATACCTATCCCAATTCCGGCCGCGGCGATTGTCGTTTCGATCCCGATCGCGGTCACGATCCCTATCTCGGTCATTGTCGCGATCCCGATCACGATCGCGATTGTAGTCGCGATTATTATAGTTGTTTGAATTCTCGGCGTCGTACCCATGTTCAAACGCTGTCTGGAAATACCGCCGATAGAGATCGCGGTTGCCGAGCCGCGAATTGTAATCCTTCGTCCCTTCGCGATAAGCGCTAAACTCGCTGTAGTTGCGATAACGGTTGCTCGAGCGATCGTTTCGCCCTTCCTTCGATCCTTCATTGAAGCCCGCGTTCAACGCCGTCTGCCGCAAGTCGAAAGAACCACCCCAATTCGGATAGCCATCCCAGTTTCGGTTATTACGTTGGGCGGCCGCGGTTGCGGCGAGGGCCGCTACCAGAACAGAAATCGTACCGATTCGATACCAAAAACTCTTAGTGATCATGTTTTCTCCCTCGTTCCGGTGACTGATTGTCACATCGCTCGATACGCATAGCAATTTGAATACCGAGCTACCAGGCGAAAGCATAAGCCTCGGTCCGCGGATCAGTTCCGGCATTGAGCACGCCGGTGTTCAGATTAATGACAATCGCGGCCAGCGAGCCGTCAGACCAGGGTCCAGAGACCTGAAGTTTGTGCCCGCGCGCGAGCAAATCCTTGCGCACCGATTCAGGAACGCGAGCTTCGACCGATAGATCGCCGGGAAACATCGTGTGCGGAAACGGTGAAGCCGGAAACGCGCGAGTCAACCACTTCGGCGCTTCGATCGCCTGCTGCACGTTCATGCCAAACTCGATCATATTCAGCAACGTCTGCATCGTCAGCAGCACTTGCTGATCAGCCCCGGGCGTGCCCAGCACCATGTGCGGTTGTCCATCCTTCATCACAAGTGTTCCTTGCAGAGTGCTGCGCGGTCGCTTACCGGGAGCGAGCGAATTCGCTTCGCCGGGTTCGAGCGAGTAGTAATCGCCGCGGCAGTTGAAGATGAATCCGAGGTTGCCCATCACGACGCCAGTTCCGAACGCGCTGTGCAGACTCGGTGTGAAGGTGATCATGTTCCGCGCGCTGTCGACGACTGCGATGTAGCTCGTATCGCCATCGTGATCAGCGAAATCACTGGTCGTGATCTTCACCGGTCGATCGAGTGGCGTGGCGTCGCTGGTAAACTTCTCCGCAGTACCGGGACGAAATGTAAGTGATGCGGTCGTCTTATCGATCAGTGCGCGACGTTCAGCGGCGTACTCTTTCGACAACAATCCGGCGTAAGGGATCTTGATGAAGTCCATGTCGCCGAGGTATTTGTCACGATCAGCCATCGCGAGTTTCGTCGCTTCAGCCGACGTGTGAATGTAATCGGCACTGTTGTGCCCCATCGCTTTCAGGTCATAGCCTTCGAGAATTCGGAGCGCGAAGAGTTCCGCTGGCCCCTGCGTCGCCGAAGCGTTCTTGTAGATTTGATAGCCGCGATAATCGATCGACACCGGCTCTTCGATTTTGGCGGTGTAATTCGCGAAGTCTTCGTAACGAAACAGCCCGCCGTTGGCTTCCGAGAACGCAGCCATTTCGCGCGCGATGTCGCCTTTGTAGAAGCGATCGCGAGCAGCCTTTAAAGCTTCGTGACGGCCCTTGCTCTTGTTCTGAGCCTCAGCTTCGACTAATCGCCGGAGCGTGCGCGCGAGATCAGGATTGCGAAAGATTTCACCGGCTTGCGGTGGACGATTGTTCGCGTAATAGAGTTTTACGCTGCTGGGATACTTATGCAGCTTTCGATTTGCCGCTTGAGTCGTGAAGGCGCGAGCGAGCGAATCGCCAACTGGAAAGCCGTTCTCCGCCATGTCGATCGCTTCCGCTAAGACTTGTGCGAAACTCATCGTGCCCCAGCGATCCAGCAGGATGTACCAGGCATCGATGCATCCTGGCACGGTCGCCGACAGCAACGAATCATTGACCGGGAGCTTGCCGCCGTTGTGCTCTTTGTACCATTCAATGGTCGCGAGTTTCGGGGCCGTCCCTTCCGCGTTGATGGAATAGACCTTTTTCGTCTTTGCATCGTAGACGAGCAGCGTCGCATCAGCGCCGACGCCGTTCATCGCCTGATCGACGATGCCGAGCACGGCTTGCCCGGCGACGATTGCATCAAAAGCGTTACCACCTTTTTCCAAAATCCGTTCCGCCGCGCGAGTGGCTTCCGCCTTCATTGATGCAACAGCGAAATGCTGCCCCCGAATGATGGGTCGCATTGTTCTTGTCGTCGCGTTCGCGTCTGACTCACCTTCTTGTGCCATAGCTGCTCCTGCAGGCGCGCACACAAGCAGCGCAACCATCATGATATGAGTTAGTGATCTCATGGGACCTCCTAAAGCCATTCAACGGGAAGCGATGCTATCTCTCACGCGGGCGGTTGGCAAGACTTCAAAGCCGTGACAAATGGACGAGCTCGCCAACTGCCATCGCAAAGGCGGCAATCCGGCGAGCTCGATGCGGAAACATCTCGATCTGGGATTTACATCGCGCGCTGCTTGTCGGTCAGCGCGATGCCCATCTTTTCGAGCGTGACCTTATTCAACGTTCCAGTGACTTTCAATCCTTCAGCTTGCTGGTACTGCTTCAAGCCGGCACGAGTAGCTGGGTCGAGCTTGCCGGTCTGGTCGCCGCTGTAGAAGTTTCGCTGCTTCAGCAGAGCCTGAGCCTGCTTGATCTGATCTGCGTTGGCGCGAAAGATTGGTTTCCGGTTAGCGTTAGTATTCTTGTTAGCGTTCGTCTTATTGCTGTTTGTGCTGGTGTTGCTGTTCTGCGCGAGGGCAGCTGCCGAGCACAGCAGAACCAGCGAAAGTGTGACCCATAGGAGTCGCTTCATGTTTTTTCTCCTTTGACGGATGAGGCGCTGGGCGCCGATTGAAAAAGCCGTATAAGCCTAGAATGATATATGGCGCTCGAAATACTATCGTGCCTGTCAAGCCCCCAATTTGGCCACGTAAGTCCATGAAAAATAAGAGATTGCCCGAAGTTATAATGAGGTTGGCGCGTTCTGCGGGTCAAAACGGTTGGCAATTATTAAACATCCTGCTAATATCGAAATGCGGCGAACGCTGGTTAGCTTTCGTCTAAGAGGACCTGCCGCGACACCTCACCCGCTATTAATCGATGAGAATATTTTCCCTTCCCCTCCTTCTGGTGCTTTTCGGAACGACTGCGCTTGCGCAGAGTCAGTCTTACTCGATCGACAACTTCGATTTTCGAAATGGTGTACGTGTAGAAGTAGCCGCGCCGCCGACTCGCATCGCGCTCCAGGATCCGCGTCGGCCGAAAGTGCGATCTTCCGCCAAGCAGACGTCCGTTGCCTCTCCTGAGACCTCTTCGCTCGTAAAACCAACGATCCTGTTTACCGACCAGCCGGTAAGTATCGCCTCCACCGGCGCCTCGTCATTACGCGGCTACACAACTGGAAGCGCGCAGGTGGACAGCTATCTCATTGACTCAGGCACCAGGAACGGTGTCGATCCGTTGCTGCTCTATTCGGTGATGCATCAGGAGTCGAGCTTTAAGTCGCACGCAGTCTCTCCAAAGGGAGCGCGTGGCTTGATGCAGTTGATGCCCGGCACCGCGGCACGCTTTGGTGTCACAAGTATTTTCGAGCCGCGCCAGAATATCGAAGGAGGTGCGCGTTATCTGCGGTTCCTTCTGGATCGATTCGATGGGGATGTGAATCTCGCTTTGGCCGGTTACAACGCAGGCGAAGGCGCGGTGGAAAAATTTGGGGGGCGTATTCCGCCATATTCCGAGACCCAGGAGTATGTCCGAAGAATCTCGCGACGGTATTCACTGATTCAAGATCCAAATTCGGCTTTGTATGCGCAGCGTGTGAACCGCTCACAAGTAGCCAAACTGCAGGCACAGCAGCCAACGCCACTGGCGCTCTATGAACGTACAGTCTCAACGATCAGATTGCCGGACGGGCGATTGCAGTTGATGAGTCAATAAGCACGATTTACAACTTCGGATTGTTAGGGCGGCCCGTCATACATAGACGAGCCGCCCTTTCGATGTTTAGGCTATGTTTGGGCCTCGCGTGTCTTCTTGTATGATGCGCGAAGGATTTGCGCATCTCGAACGCTCATTTAGACGTACGAACACTAAAGAGGATCAATCATCATGCGGTGTGCGACTTGTGGAGCAGTCCTTAACCCGAACAGCAAATTCTGTGATCAATGCGGCGCGTCCTCAACCGATGTTGAAGAGACGCGAATAGCGCGGCCGCAACGGTCTTCCGTGCCGGCGCGGTTCGATGAAGACGATGATATCGAGCAGGTCGTGTTTACTGTGCGGCCGACCATGTTGTTCATCAAGATTGGCTATGTCGCGGCCGTAATCGGCGCGATTCTTCTAATCATCCTGCTCAACATGATCAAGTTCATAGATATTCCGCTGTTCATCTCAGTTCCGGTTGCGCTCGCGCTGCTCTTGATTCCGGCGTATTACCATCTGAAGCGCAACATGGTTCGCTACACGCTGACCGAATCAAGAATCGAAATTGATTACGGTTTGATTGCGCGGACGACGCGGAACATTCCGCTTTCGAAAGTTCAGGATGTAACCGTTTCCGCTTCAATTCCGCAGCGCATCCTGGGATTCGGCGATGTGGTTGTCGACAACGCGAGCGAGGTTGGCGGCTCAACGGTCCTGCACAACATCAATGATCCTCGCCAACATGCTGATCTCATTTTGCGGCAGTTGCGGCGCTCGCATTAAACTCTCAAGTATCTTGCAGCCTAAGAACACGAAACTTTTTCGTCACATTCGGTTTCTAATCGACGCTATGAGTTTGCGTAGGTTCCGAGCGGCGAGTCATTTTGCGTTCTGCGCGTCGCTTGTCACGGCTTTCGTTATTCTCCTATCGACTACTTCATTCGCGGACTCGTCAACCGATATGGTCGAGGCCGCAAAACTGTTGCCCCGAGACCTCGGCGGTTTCCATCAGACCGCTCCGGTGAAAGTCCCTGTCGAGAAGACGCCCGCCAACACCAACTTGCCGGAGATTGCTTTCTCGCCGCTGTCCGAAGCGATAACCGAATACGCGAGCGCAGACGGCGAGAAGCTCGCGGTCCAGTACGATCGGTTTGAAAACGATTCAGCCGCTTACTCACTGTTTACTTTTCTTCGTAAAAGCGGGCAAGGCACAAGCCTGACTCAAATCATCGGGACTGCCAGCACTGTCACCAGGGATGCAGGTCTGATCTTTTTTAAGGGCCCGAATGTGGTAATCGTTCGATCGTTAGCGGGCAAAACTGCCTCAGAAACTGCGCTCGCGCAACTTCTGGCAGCTTCGATTAACCTGAGCGATCCCGATCTGCCCGTGTTGGTGAAGCATCTGCCGAATTGGGAGGCGGTTGAAGCCGCGGCGATCTATATCGTCAATCCTGAGCAGCTACAGTCGACGATCCCAAGCCAGCCAGTGCTAAAAGAAATTAGCTTCGATGGTGGCGCCGAAGCCGTCGTCGCGAATTACGATCAGTCGCAGCTGGTTATCGTTGAATTCACGACGCCGCAATTATCGATCGACAACGATTCGCGCATTTGGACAGCGATTGCCGATTTGAAGAGCAAGGGCCAGCCGACGCCCACTGCCTATCGCCGCATCGGCAACTATTCAGTTTTCGTTTTCAATGCGCGGGACGAAACATCGGCGAACGCGTTGGTAGACCAGGTGAAGTACGAACAGGTGGTGCAATGGTTAGGCGATGATCCGCACCTGTACGAGCGGCTACAAAGATACTTTACACAGACATCGGCTGGTGTGTTGGTTGCGGTTTTGAAAAGCTCCGGATTGTCGTTACTCCTGTGTCTTGCTGCCGGCGCTTTGATCGGCATGATGATGTTTCGCCATCGACGAGCGCAGAAGGCGACTATGTATTCTGATGCAGGCGGATCGATTCGTCTTAATCTCGACGAACTGACCGGACCTGCGAACACCAGCCGCCTTCTGAAGAGCGCGAACTCGTCCGAACGAGACTCCTCGAATCCTTAAGTCATTTGTTGGGTGTCGTAACGTTCACGTCAACGGTTGTTTTCTTGCCGCCGAATAAACCGCCTCTCCACGCAAAGAACGCTGCCACGATCACAATAATAAAAATCACCAGCACAGCCACGACACCGGCGCTGCTGCCACCGCCACCATTATCAGCCATCTCGATCCCTCCTCAAGTCTGCAAGGACTAAAAAGTAAATTGGGAGCCTAAGGAGAACTCTTTGGCGCCGCCGGTTGGCTCTGCGGCGATGATGATTGCGGCGCGGTGACGTTGATATTGACCTTGGTGCTCCTACCGCCAAACAGTCCGCCACGCCACGCCAGCACTGCCAACACCACCACGATGATAAAAATCACGAGTACCGCGACGATGCCGGTATTGCCTCCGCCATTGCCATTGTCGGCCATAGAAAATTCCTCCGAGGGGGAATTTACGCCTATTCAGTTGTGCGAAGGGGGTTTGAAAGAGGGATTTACTTCGTTGGAAGTCTTAGCACAGCGCGCGGCAGAGGGTCAATCGTGACATCGAAACGTGACCAAAGAAGAAAGCAGGTGACAACAAAGGGGGCATTGTCACCTGCTCGTTAAGGCCCACGTTCAAGGGCTTGAGCTTCGCACTCTCACCCAACCTCTCCCAGAGGGAGAGAGAGGAAGGTGTACCGATTATTCGCCGCGACGACGAGGGTTGCGCGGACGCGTTCGTTCCTGCGCCGGCGTGACCTCATTCGGATTCACCGTCGGTGAAGGCTGCGGAGGCGTAGCGCCCTGCGGACACAACCAAATCTCAATGAAGTCAGAATCGCGATAGCCGCCATTGATCAGAATGATGCGGCGCGGATCGACTCCCCGGCTGGCCGTTAAGTAATCCATCGCTCGCCGACCAAGAGCATCCGCTTGTCCCGCGCGGCTGGCGCGGCCGGCATAGATGATCACGTAAGCCGTCAGGTCGGGCGAGTTCTGCAACTCAACCGCGAGGTTGTCCAGACGCGCTTTCGTATCATCGAACGCGATCGACGGGAACTCGTCGAACTTGCGGCATTCAACCGGCGGCGGGGTCTTGCGCACGACGTTGGTCGCGGCTTGCGCCGTTTGGCGACACAATGCTTCGCCTGAACCATCGTCGACGACCAGCGTCGCACTCACGCGTTGATTGCCGAGGCCGGTCGAATCAACCGTAATAGTTGGCGTACCGGCGCCGCTGACAATCCGAGCTTCGGACGGTGAAACTGTCCACGTGTAGGTCAACTGGCCACGTCCTTCATAAGCGATATCTGACGTGAACGTGATTAGATCGCCGTCGTTGACAGTCACCGGCGCAGAGATGTTCACCGGGTAGGGGCATGGAGACTTGGTGACGGTAAATTTTTTCGGATGATAATTGAGATTGACGCAGAGCTTGCGGCCCCGCTCAATTTCAAACTCACGCACCCAGCGATTGCCGTTCGGCAAAAGTATCTCGAGCGTGTGATGTCCCGGATCGAGTTCGATGATGCGCACCGTCTGCGACGTGTCGCCTTGCGGACGACCGTCGATGACCAGGGGGAATCCACCGGGATTGGTTGAGAGTTCGATCTGTCCGTACTTGACTATCTTCTTCTTGGCCGCGTACGCGGTACTCGAAGTGCAAACCAGAGCAAACGAGACGGCGATCAATAACGTGACCGCGATTTTGATAAGCGATGAGTTGGGGCGCATGGCAACCATGAGATTTTTCGTGTTCATCGTTTAGACCTCCGGCATGGTTGCTGCTTGTTTAGTCGCCCGCATCTTAGCGTAGCGACGACGGGCCGCACCAGTCAGGGCCACAATACCGGTGCCGAACAGGAGCAAAGAAGTCGGTTCAGGAATTGGCGGCGTGGGGGTTTCCTCGGGCGGTGGCGTAACTCTGTGATGGTGCGAGCAAATTCCCGTAACGCAAATCAGCGGAATCAAAGCCAGGAAAGGCCATTTCGGAAAGCCGCCACCGATAGGCGGAATCTCGCCGCAGTCGCAGATGCTTCCATCGACGCTGTCCTGTTCAAAGACCTGCACATCGCCCTGAGGTTGCTGGGCGGCGACTTCAGTTCCCGCGACGAGCGAAGGAGCAACACTCTCAGTACCCTTGGCGACTGTCGATCCCGGAAGTTGCGGATCAATCGCCGGCGTCGTAGCCACACTGGTCGATGGGTTTTGCGAGCCTGCTTGAGTGGTGGGATCCTGCAGGGCCGCGCGCAGCTTCAGGCGCTGAGTCTGACCACCGTTTTGCAGGTCGCCCATGACATTGATCACATCGACAAACTTGATCGGGCCGGCCTGAGTTGGTACCGCGACCAGCAGCAACAGGCTCAGCATTGTCGAACAAGTTCGGATAATCCGAGGTCTCATCTGATTAGGAACTCCCTCCTGGGTTGAATCAAAGCAGCAATGAGCGGGATATTCCGCAGCTATCATTGCGTAGGCTCAAAATCCGATGAATTTGCAGACACAGCCGCACCGGCTGCTGTGGATACAAGCCCTAAAAGGACGCTATGAAGCTTTCTGCCTGAAGGGAAAACAGGCGTAATGCCTGAGGTATTCCAGTTTCAGAGAAGGATTTAGCGGGTTGGTTTGTTAGAACCGGGAGCGGTAGCGAACGGATCAAATAGTACCTTGAGGTCCACTTGATCCCCTCGCTACCGCTCGGGGTTCTGATACGGGCAGTCTTACTCTTCGCGACCGGCAGCGGTTTCAGCCTGCCGATTCTCGTCGTGCAGCACGGACTTGCGGGAAAGCTTGATCTTGTTGCCTTCCTTGCCGATGCACTTCACCAGGATCTGCTGTCCTTCCTTTAATTCGTCACGCACGTCGCGAATGCGGCGGTCGGCGATCTCGGAAATGTGCAGCAGACCATCAGTGCCCGGAAAGATTTCGACGAAGGCCCCGAAATCGACGATCCGGCTGACGGTGCCGACGTAGGTTTGGCCCACCTCGGCTTCGGCCGTCAGTCCGCGAATCCGCGCGACCGCTGCTTCGGCGGCGGCGCCGTCCGCCGTAGCGATGGAAACGGTGCCGTCGTCTTCGACATCGATCTTCGCGCCAGTCTCTTCGACGAGGGCGCGAATGACTTTGCCGCCTGGTCCGATGACGTCGCGAATCTTGTCCGGATTGATTTTGATCTTGATGATCCTCGGCGCATAAGTCGAAATTCCTTCGCGAGGTGTTTCAAGGGTCTTGGACATCACGTCGAGGATGAAGAGGCGGCCTTTTCTGGCCTGCTCCAAAGCCTCAGCCATGATTTGCGCGTTGACGCCCGCGATCTTGATATCCATCTGCAGCGCCGTGATGCCTTCGGTGGTGCCGGCGACTTTGAAGTCCATGTCGCCGTAATGATCTTCAGCGCCGGCGATGTCGGTGAGAATCGCGTACTTGTTTCCTTCCATCACCAGGCCCATCGCGACACCCGCGACCGGCGCCTTCAACGGCACGCCCGCATCCATCATCGCTAAGGCGCCGCCGCAGACGCTCGCCATCGACGACGAACCATTCGATTCGGTGATGTCAGAAACAATCCGGATCGTGTACGGGAACGTCGTGTCATCGGGCAGCACGGCTTCGAGGGCGCGTCGCGCCAAAGCGCCATGGCCAATCTCGCGGCGTCCCGGACTGCCGAACCGTCCAGTCTCGCCCACCGAGTACGGCGGGAAGTTGTAGTTCAGCATGAACCGTCGCTTGATCTCGCCCTTTTCGAGATCGTCCATGAATTGTTCGTCTTGCTTGGTACCAAGCGTCGTCGTCACCAGTGCCTGCGTCTCGCCGCGCGTGAACAAAGACGAACCGTGCGCGCGCGGCAGCCAGCCGACTTCGCAGGCAATCGGACGAATCTCTGAGAAGCGCCGGCCATCAGGTCGACGGCGGCGATTGAGGATGTCGTCGCGGAAGATTTTCTCTTTCAGATGATCGAAGACCGTCTTGGCCATCGCGCGCTTCTCCGGTTGATCTTCCGGATAGCCCTCGACGACTTCTTTCTTCAACGCGTCGACGGCGGCGTAGCTCGCCCGCTTTTCCTGGCTCGTGGTATCAAGCGCGGCGCGCAAACGGTCCGTGTAGTTCCGCTCAATCTCTCCAATCATCTCTTCGTTGAGAGCCGGCGGCTGCACTTCGCGTTTTTGGATGTCGAGAGCCTTATAGAGCTCCTTCTGCCAACGACACAGGCGATTGATTTCCTTGTGGGCGAGCATCAACGCCTCGACCATAATCGCTTCCGAAACCCCTTGCGCTCCGGATTCGACCATGACGATTGCCTCTTCCGTGCCCGCGACGATTAGGTTGAGGCGCGAGTTGCGAATTTCTTCATAAGTCGGATTGACGATGTACCGACCATCGACCAGGCCGATGCGAACGCCGGCAATCGGGGTCGAGAATGGAATGTCCGAAAGGTAGAACGCACAGGATGCGCCGGTAATGGCGATCACATCCGGATTGTTGTCCGGATCAGCAGAGACGACCGAGCAAACGACTTGCGTTTCGTTCCTATATCCTTCAGTGAACAGAGGCCGGCAGGGTCGATCGATCAAGCGGCTGGTCAAAACTTCTTTTTCGTTTGGTCTGCCTTCGCGTCTGAAATAGTTTCCGGGAATACGTCCCGCGGCGAAAAACGCTTCGCGATATTCAACCGTCAATGGAAAAAAGTCTATGCCTTCGCGCGGCGTTTGCGCGCCGACGGCGGCGCACAAAACCATCGTATCGCCGTAACGGATCACGCAAGATCCGTCTGCTTGTTTGGCGACGCGGCCTATTTCAACTGTCAGGTCGCGATCGCCGAGTTTGATTGATTCTTTCAAATACTTCTTAACTGTCATTTCGATTTCGTCTCCTTTTGACGATTCCGGTGTGAGTACCGGCACGGCGTCTCATCCGCCGCGATTATGGTACGCAGGCCTTCCGGCGTGCTTGCACGCGTGACGCGTGCGTACCAAAAGAAAAGGCGGCAGAGCCTGGCCGTGAAGCTCTCGCCGCCTTCTTGAATATAGGCCGCGCGCGTTGCCTGGATACCTCTTGTCGCCGTCACGTTCGGCTCGGATCCAAACTCTTCGAAAACGCGTGCTTGTCTTAGAGACTCGAAGATTCTCTCGAATACTAGAGCGAATTTCGTTTGCTATCGTCGCAGTCCCAGCTTTCCAACTACATCGTGGTAGCGCTGGATGTCGGTCTTCTTCAAATATTCGAGCAAACTACGACGCTGCTGGACCATCATTAACAGGCCTCGCCGGGAATGGTTATCTTTCTTGTGCGTCTTGAAATGCTCGGTGAGTTCGGTGATGCGGCGGCTCAATAATGCGATCTGAACCGGGGCTGAACCTGTGTCTGTGTCGTGCGCTCGAAAGTCGCTAACGATTTGTTCTTTTGCTTCTCTTGCTAGTGCCACTGCTAATAGATGGCCCTCCTCAACCGCAGTAAGCGCCGTAAAGACTGTGCGCAAACCGCGAATATCAAATTACAGTCGAGAAAGTAACATTTAGATTGCGCGAGTGGCAAGTTGGGGTGCTGGGAGCGTGCTGCTCGTGCGGCATCGCGCTTTGTCTGTTAACATCCTCGGCTCACCGAAGCAGTGTCAACGAAAAATGGCGGCAAATCGCGCAAAGATACTAATCATCGGCGGCGGCTTCGGCGGCCTTTTCACTGCTCTCGACCTGCCGAATTCCTTCGATACCACGCTCATCAATGACCACGATCACTTCCTCTTCAAGCCCATGCTGTACGAGTACCTGAGCGGTGAAGTGGAGGCGTGGCACATCGCTCCTGATTGTAAAGAGCTGATGGGTGAGGCGGCCTCGTTCATTCAAGGCTGCGTGACCGCGATCGACTTGAGCGCGCGGACGGCGAGCTTGGAAAACGGGAAAACCTTGT
>DATLVM010000438.1:0-13885 GCA_035577445.1 Pyrinomonadaceae bacterium | reverse complement strand
TCATTCATGCTGACTGACTAATGTCGGTCAGAATTGAAGTGATGAAGCGCGGCTGGGCGCGAGATCTCCACGAACTGGGAAGCATTCCAGAAATCGTAAAGACACTCGTTCACCAGCGGCGAAGAACTGTGATTTGAGAATTCCTAATTTGATTTTTGCAATCGGGCTGCAACGCAGTCTCAACCATCAGCATCGAAAGATTTCCGACACCCGACAAGCGCGCCCGACACTCCTAAATCTCAAAACAAGCAAGGCGGGATGTGATGAGAAAAAGCTTTACGATCCTCACTGGGATACTTGTGTGCGCTCTCACGGTGGTGGGAGGTACATCGCGAACGGAAACCTCAGCTAGTCAGCCAGGTACGCCCACGCCGTCGACCGCTATGTCGGTCGTTGAGCTGACCCAACGAATCTCAGAAGCCCGTCAACTCTTGCAGAAAGACGCCACGATCTCTCGTGACTCGGTTCGCCTGGCAGCGTTGGATTCGACCAGCGGCGAACTAACGACGATTCCGTTGTCGAAAGATGAATTTCTAACAAAGAACGCCGACATCGACGCAACCACGGGCGACGGGAATCGAGTCCGCGTGCGCATTGTCCGCGCGAATGGTGTCAACACCGCGGTCACGATCAACGCTGCAACCACAGATGAATGGCTCCTGCCCCTCGTGGTGCAATTTCCGATCGTGCGCAATGGTGAAATAACTGAAGTTGCGTATTACACCTCGGTGCATCCGGCTCTCTTGTCCTCGGGACTGACTTCGAAGGGCCAGAGCTACATCCGCGCGATGTTGGATCAAGCGGCCGCTAACTTGGCGGCTCAAGGTGTCACGATTCCATCCGACATCGTCGACATTGCCGAACATCTCTGCGTGGTTGAGCATACTGATCATAAGCGCTTCATGACCGAGGATGCCGGCGATTTGTTTCCGGAGATTCTCTCACTCTATGCGCTGAATCAGGGAAATACTTTTCGGTATTCGGTGAGCACGGCGGGCGCGGGTGGCATGATTCAAATGATTCCGAAAACGTACGAAGCAATCCGGCAATCACATCCAACTGCTGCCCTGAATTCAGACTTCGTCACCGGCATGCGCGATCATTCAAATGCGCTTAAGGCGATGTTGCTCTACATGAATGACACGTGGAATGGCTTGGCCAATTCGTCCGAAGTGCAGGACGCGATGAACCGCGGGATCGCCACCAAACCTGAGTTGCTCGCGGCCGGGTACAACTCAAATCCTAGGCGGCTGCCTAGATACTTGAAAGACGGCGGGTCCGGATGGCGCAGCTTGATTCCGGCGGAAACACAGATGTACCTGGCGATTTATGGCTCCGTTGATAAGAACCTCGAGTTGACCAGCGCCTCCGCGACGGCCGGTCAATCGACCCTCGCGTTGAGCGTTGAGGCGCCAAAGCCCTTTCCTATCCTATCCTGGCTCAGGACATCGCTGGTAAGCGCGATGTTCCGATAGAGCACATCAGTCGGCATGCGTTCGCACTTCCACACGAACCACGCTGGCTTGCTGCGGTAGGCTATATGGCCCCAGCACACGCTCCGCTGCGGCTTCTAAGCGATCGTGCATTTGCTCAGGTCCGGCGGTGACAACCAGGGATGCACCATCTGCGGACAGGGCGCAACCGAGCGACGCCGCAAAATACCAAGCGCGACCTAACAGAGCATTCAAGAACGACGAACGCACCTCGTAGATAAACGTCGGCTGTCTGTCGATGCAAAGAAACACGTTCGAAATGCTGCCAAGATGCTGACCGCGATCGGTCATGACCTTCACGTGGGTCAGATCTTCTTTTGCTTTCGGCAAAGCACTCAGTGGGGATGCCTCGACCAGCACCAGCGACTGATCATGTTCTACAACGACGGCGTCCCGGCCGATGCCGTGAACGTCGAGGACGCTGGCCAGCGCAATCGTGTTGTCAGGCCGCCGCACCGAAAGTCCCGCCAACTGTCCCGTTAATGTGTCGACCAACAGATCAGCCACCCGCCCAAGCTTGTTGGCAGTCTCTAACGAGATAACTTCACGTCCGATCAGTTTTTGAGTGTTCTCAACGTTATTCAATTTCTGCACTCCAATTGATTTAGTCTCGGCCGGTAGGGAAGAGCAAGAGAGCGCACACGGCTGAGAACGAATACCGGACGATTCCTTTGATTCAATGAACGTTGAGCAACGAATGTGCCGTTATTGAAACGCGGCATCGTTTTTGCCGGCGCATTCAGCGCCAGCCCGATACTGACTGATTAGAGGACAAGGAAGTTGGCGACCTATGCATCGTGAAGAATCAAATCAAACCACTCACACCAAAAACAAAATCCCATGCCTAATCTGCGGCGCGCACATCGCTCCAAATGGGAATCGCTCAATCGATCTTGTGTGCTTGATCTGCCGCGCGGCGATTCTCGATCGCATCTTTCGCGCAAGACGACGGCAGGCAGGTTTCATCTAATCCACAAGACTGTTGCGGTTCGCATTCAATTGTTTTGAGGGGCGCGTGCACCGTGACTCGTGATGTTTTCTGGCGTTCGAATTGCTCCGAATAGAGCTGACTTCGTAAGAACAAAGGGGGATTTTATGAAGAAGTTACTGTTAACAGTTCTGTTGCTCTCCTCGTTTACTTTCATCGGTTCGTCGAACATCGCCAGCGCAGCGACGCCTGCGGTAGGCAATCCGCAGGTTCGCATTCAAATCGGACAACGCCGGCGACGCTGGCGTAACCGTGACTGGGCGACAGGTGAACGCGTCGGCTATGGCCGCACATTCACGCGCGATGTTCAGAGAGGCTGGCGCATCTATCGCGAAACCTATCAGGTTCGCTACCTGCCAAACGGAATGACGCAAACCATGCTGATCAGCCGCGTGAGAATCAGGTAAGTCTCTTCCAACTTCAAGATGAGCGCCGCGAGTCGGAAAGATTCGCGGCGTTTGTCTGTGCGTAATCGATCCTGGAGCTAACACCTTGACGCGACTACACACGCGCAGTTAGATTGCGCTCTCTCGAACTTTCATGATTATTGCCGAGTTCAGATCACGATTAAAAAATGAAAATCAAAATCCTATTGCTGGCAGTGCTGCTGGTGTCGCTCACTTCGATTGGCGTGGCCCAAACTCGAGCGCGCACCAGTCCAGGCACAATCGTCCGGAATTTGTACGCGGCGCGAAAGCGGCCTGCGACCGATCCGTTCTTTCAAACGAAGAGCCGCGCGCGACTGAATAAGTACTTCACGAAAGATTTGGGCGATCTGATCTGGAAAGATGCGGTGACGTCGGCGAAATCGAACGAGGTTGGCGCACTGGACGGCGACCCGCTTTACAACGCGCAGGACATGAAGATCACCGCGTTCCGAATCAAGCCGCCGCAGTTTGGTGAAGGCAATCTGAACCTCGCTGATGTGCCGGTAACCTTCAAGAATTTCGGCAAAGAACAAACGATTCTCTTTCGGCTTGAGCGAGACAAGACCGGAGTCTGGAAAATCAGCGACATCTTCTATCCGGGCAATCCGGACGACGCTTCATCGCTGAGGAAGATGCTGAAGAGCAGTTAACGCCTTAAGTACTCGCTAAAGAAATCTCTGGAACCAAAAACTTCATAAGTCATTCACCTCCACGCTTCGAGTGACTAGGAACTCGCCCGTTCAACGACCCGTACAAATAGTCGCGCAGCCCGACGACGTAGGCGCTTTCGGATTGTTAAGGAACTCAACCGCGCGTCGTCTTGACTGAGTAACCAGAGCCGCGTCACCCAGTTGGAGGAGGTTTCCCCTATGAACGTGCAACGATATGCCAGAGTTGCCGGAGCGTTACTCTTGATTTCGCTGATCGCAGGAGGCTTAGGCGAAGCCTATATTCCTTCAAAGATCATCGGGCCTGACGCGGCGACTACCGCCGCCAACCTTAAGAGCCACGAATTCCTGTTTCGACTCGGCTTCGCTACTTTCCTGATCGAATCGCTGTGCGACATTACACTCGTGCTAATCCTTTACGCTCTGTTGAGGCCGGTCAACAAACAACTATCGCTGCTCGCCGCATTCTTTGGCCTGATGGGGACCGCGCTGTTCGCGTTCGCGGAACTCTTCTATTTCGCGCCACCGTTAATCCTGGGCGGGGCTCCTTATCTAAAGTCGTTCTCGCCTGATCAGCTCGGCACGCTCGCGCTGCTGTCGCTGAAGTTCTACGGCTATGCCGGCATGATCTTCACGGCTTACTACGGCATGGGGTGGATTGTGCGGGGCTATTTGATGTTCAGATCGGGCTATCTGCCAAAATTCCTGGGGATTTTGCTGGCGATCGGCGGCGCCGGATTCGTTGCGAGAAATTTCGCGATGATTCTCGCGCCCGCTTACGCATCCGATGTTTTCCTGATGATGATGTTTCCGGGAGGACTGATTCTGACCGTCTGGTTGCTGATCAAAGGCGTTAATGTTCCGAAGTGGCAGGCGAAACTCAACGCATCTGAAGCCGCCACCGCGTAATTCTCCGCCATCTCAAGTTCCCGAATCGCGCACGGCGAAACGTAAAGCTTCGCGCGATTTGCGCGTTGCGCTATAATGCCGACGGCGTCAGGGAGTTTTCTTCGACGCGCCCCGGCAATCATAGACACGCGCAGGTAATAAATGTTCGAACGCTACACAGAAAAAGCGCGACGGGTTATTTTCTTCGCTCGCTACGAAGCTTCGCAGTTCGGCGCGCCCGCAATCGAGCCTGAGCATCTGCTGCTCGGATTGATGCGCGAAGACAAAACGCTCACCGGCCGGTTCTTTCCCCGCGCCCAAATCACCATCGAGTCAATCAGAAGAGAGATCGAGAGCCGCACGCTGCTGCGGGAGCGCATTCCCACATCGGTCGAGTTGCCGCTCGCGCCGGAAACGAAACGCGTGCTGCATTACTCGCACGAGGAATCAGATCGATTACAGCATCGCCACATCGGCACCGAGCATTTGCTGCTGGGACTTTTGCGTGAAGAGCGTTCGATGGCCGCGCAGATTCTGTTTGAGCGCGGATTGCGACTCGCAGCGGTGCGCGACGAGATTGCGAGGCAGAGCGGCGCCGACGCCCGGCATCGCAAAGATATTCCACACCTGCTCGAGTTCTCGCGCGACCTGACCGAAGACGCTTCGAACGATCGGCTCGATCCGTTGATTGGCCGAGACAATGAAATCGAACGTGTGATTCAAATCCTTTGTCGCCGCACCAAGAACAATCCGGTTCTCATCGGCGAACCAGGCGTCGGCAAGACTGCCATCGTCGAAGGTCTCGCCCAGCGCATCGTGCGGGGTGAAGTTCCTTCGTTCCTCGAACACAAGCGAATTCTCTCACTCGACATTAGTCTGATCGTTGCCGGCACGAAATATCGCGGTCAGTTCGAAGAGCGCTTGAAGCAGATCATGCGCGAACTGATCGACAATCCGCAGTACATCGTTTTCATCGATGAGCTGCACACGCTGGTTGGCGCCGGATCGGCCGAAGGCTCACTCGACGCGGCGAACATCCTGAAGCCCGCGTTGTCGCGCGGCGAGATTCAGTGTATCGGCGCGACGACGCCGGCGGAGTTTCGCAAATCCATCGAAAAGGATCGTTCGCTCGAACGTCGCTTCCAGGCTGTCAAAGTTCCGCCACCGTCCGAAGACGAGGCCGTTTCCATTCTTGGCGGCGTGCGCGAGCGCTACGAGAGTTTTCACCAGGTCCGTTATACGGACGAAGCTCTCGAAGCCGCTGTGCGCCAATCGACGCGCTACATTCCCGATCGCTTCCTGCCGGACAAGGCCATCGATGTGATCGACGAAGCCGGCGCCCGAGTGAAGCTGCGCGTCCGCGCTGAGCAGGGCAATCTCGACGCTTTGGATGTCTCGCTGACCGAATGGGAGCGCGCCACCTATGGCCGCGCCCAAGCGCCAATCACCGACGACGAAGATCAAATCGTGATGGGCGAAGTCAATCGCAGTGACATCGAAGAAGTCATTGCGCGCTGGACCGGCATTCCGATCGTTTCGCTGAAAGAAGAAGAATCGAAGAAGCTGCTGCGCATTGAAAACGAGTTGCACAAGCGCGTGATCTCGCAGCGCCCGGCGATCTCAGCCTTAGCGCGAGCGATTCGTCGTTCACGTGCCGGTTTAAAGAATCCGCACCGGCCGGTCGGTTCGTTCCTTTTCCTCGGTCCTACCGGCGTCGGTAAAACCGAAGTCGCTCGGTGTCTCGCCGAATTCTTGTTTGGCAGTCAACGTGCGATGATCCGCTTCGACATGTCTGAGCTGATGGAAAAGCACTCAGTCTCGAAACTGATCGGCTCGCCGCCGGGATACGTCGGTCATGAAGAAGGCGGGCAATTGACCGAACGCGTCAAGCGCTCGCCATACTCAGTCTTGCTGTTCGATGAAATCGAAAAAGCGCATCCGGACATCTTCAACATCCTGTTGCAGGTTTTCGAAGACGGCATTCTGACTGACGCGTTGGGCAACACGGTCGATTTCAAGAACACCATCATTATCATGACGTCGAATATCGGCGCGCGGTTTATTCAGAAGAGGGGCGCGATGGGCTTCCAGGGTTCGTCTGACGTTTCGCGCGTCAAGATGGAAGAGATGGTGATGAACTCCGTCCGGCAGACTTTCAATCCTGAGTTCATCAACCGTCTCGACGAGATCATCGTGTTTGACGAACTGGGCGACGAAGAACTGCTCGACGTGCTGCAACTCCAGGTCGATCAAATCAACGCCACCATGACGAACCATGGGTTCATCGTGCGGCTGGCCGACGATGCGAAGCGCTGGATCGTGAACAAGACCTGCGCTGATCGCTCGTACGGCGCCCGACCGCTGCGCCGCTCACTTCAGAAGCATGTCGAGGATCCATTATCTGAAGCTTTGATTCAGGGACACCTCGGCGACGCGACGCTGGTAGAGATGTTCGTCGATGGCGACGGCCTGAACTTCAGGTCGATTACGATCGACGATCAGGGCGTAGAAAGCATCAACGATTTGATGTTGACCTAGCGAACTTGCGTTCTTGCGGAGCTTAAACTAAGTCCAAAGTGTGCAGCACTTTGGACTTTCGCTTTATTTTCCCGTTATAATGCGCCGCTTTGTTACCTTGGAAGTGGCAACGGGTAGAGGCCGCGGCGAATCAAAGTGCTCCCCAGGCTAAGAGACCACGGCCAGTTTGTGATACTTTTTCCTGTTCGTTAGCGCTGAATCTATTCATAAGTCTGTGTGCAGTCCCCAGAGCCATCTCTAAGGGTACCGTCACTTATGCACTTTTATCGCGTCCTTCTGCTCACCACAATCAGCCTGGTTATCGGCATCGGTTTTCTTTCTGTCGCCGCACCCGTGCGGGCGCAACAACCCGCGCAACAACCCCAGCAACGCCTGGTCGAAGATGTCGACATCATCGGCAATCGGCGGCTGCGCAAAGAAGATATCCTCTATTACATCCAAACGCGTGCCGGCGACGTCTACAGCGAAGCCGCAGTCGCGCGTGATCTTCAGACGATCCTCGCGTTGAACTTCTTTGACAAGGTCGGCACGCGCGTGACGATCGAAGAAGCTCCCCGCGGTGGCGTGCGCGTGATCTTTGAAGTTAAAGAACTTCCGATCATTCGCGACATCCAGTTCCAGGGTCTGAAAAGCGTTCCCGAGTCGGATATCTTGAAGGCCTTTCGTGAACGGCGCGTCGGAGTTTCGAAAGAATCGATCCTCGATCCGGTCAAAGTAAAGACCGCCGAACGCACCATCAAGGAATTACTTTCGGCGAAGGGGCATCCGAACGCTGTGGTGAGCGGCGTCGTTGAGACGGTGTCGGCAACTTCAAGCGCCATCACCTTCGTCGTCACCGAAGGTGCGCGCGTGCGCGTGGCTGAGATTCGTTTCGAAGGCAGCAAGGTTTTTAAGAGCAGCAACCTGCGCTCGCGAATGAAATACGTGAAAGAGGCCGGTTTGATCACGCGCTTTCGCGAGCAGGACATCCTCGATCGACAGAAGCTTGATTACGACCTGCACCTGGTCGACAACTACATGAAGTCGAAAGGTTATTTGCAGGCGCGTCACGGCGAGCCGATCATCACCGGTCTCGGCAAACGCCGCACAGGTCTTCCCATCCTTCCGCTTCCTTTTCTTTCTTCGGTCGACGAGACCTTGCGCGTAACTGTTCCGATTATCGACGGCAAGCTCTATCGCGTTGGAGATGTGAAGATCGAAGGCAACTCGATTTTTGCAGAAAACATAATCAAGGCCTTCATTGGTTTGCAGAAAGGCGAAGTCGCGAACGGCGAAGCGCTTAGCAAAGGCCTGTTTGAGAATTTGAAGAAGGCCTACGGAACGCAGGGCTTTATTCAGTACACGGCCGAAGTGAATCCGACCTTTAAGGACAACCCGGCGAAGCCGGACGAAGGCATAGCGGATTTTGTTATCACGATCGATGAAGGCAAACAGTTCACCCTGCGACGGCTGGAATTCACCGGCAACACCTTCACGCGCGACAACGTGCTGCGGCGCGAAGTGCTGATCAACGAGGGCGACATTTACAACCAGCAGTACTTTGAATATTCCGTCACGCGTCTGAACCAGCTCGGCTACTTCAATCCGATCGACAAAGATAAGGACGCCGATTTTCGCACCAATGAAGAAGAGGGCCTGGTCGACGTCACGGTGAAGGTCAGCGAAAAAGGGCGCCAGCAGATTTCATTCAACGGCGGGATCTCGGGCATTGGTGGATCGTTCTTCGGACTTGAGTATTCCACGAACAATCTATTTGGTCGTGGCGAAGTGCTCTCTATCAATCTGGCGGCAGGCAATCGCCAGCGCTCGTTTCAGTTCTCGTTCACTGAGCCTTATATAAAGAACCGCCCGATTAGCGCAGGCTTCACCGTATTCGCGTACTCGCAGAAGTTTTTTGGCGAGGGCACGTTCCTGTCCCAGAACACTGAGGCGCAACAAGGAATATCCGGCTCGCTCTTCGATTTCTTCAACACCAACGAGGCGAATCTTTTCACACGGAATTCGCTGGGAGCTTCGATCTTCGCCAGCGCGCCGCTCTCAGAGTTTTATCGCAAGCGCCCATTCACACAGTTTTCGCGCGTCGGGCTGTCGTATCAGCTTTCGGAGTCCAGCGTGAAAGATCCGCCGGTCAACGCTCAGGGTCAATCGACGCAGGTCATTCCGGTCATCTATCGACAGCCGAACATCCTGACCAGCCGGGTTACGGGAAGCTTCGTGTACGACACGCGCAACGCCAGTATCGATCCGACGAAGGGTCGATCAGTCACGGCGGCGGTAGCGCTGGCCGGACTGTTGGGCGATGTGCGTACTTATGAACCCACGCTCGAGTTCACCCAGTTCTATCCCATTCGCAAGAAGCGATCAGAATATCCGGAAGTGTTTGGGTTCCGCATCTTGCTCGGAACTGTGGGCAGCTTTGCTGAGACCGCAAAAGTGCGAGACTCAAACTCGCTGGCCTTCATCAACGGCGTCCCGATTTATGAGCGCTTCTTCCTCGGCGATGAATTCACGATCCGCGGTTACAACGTAAGGTCGATTAGCCCGGTCACGCCACTCGACAATTACATCACGTCACGCAACGTAATATTCGCGACGAATGGCGCCGGCACAGCCAACGCGGTGCCTGGCTTGCCCCAATCGCTCGCGAATGCCGTCGGACTTTTCACTGGTGCAACCGGCAGCAACGTCGTGAATCTGCCGCGGCTTTACACTGCGACGGGAGCCGACACCCAAATCCTCGGTAACTTCGAATACCGCATTCCGGTGATTGGTCGAACAGTACAGGCGGCACTGTTCATCGATGCCGGTTCAGCTTTCAACCTGCGGTCGAAAAAGGATCAGGCGTATTCCACTGAGTTTTTGGTCGACGATCCTTTCATCTCAACGCTCGGCTTTATCTCTTGTCCCCGGTCATTGGGAGGAATCGCGCCGGCCTCTTTGACGACGCTCGCCGCTTGCCAGAACTTTACCAACCTCGCGCTTTCGCCGGGTTTTGGTTTCGTCGCGCGCGACAACCGCCTGATCACCCGAGGTGAGTACGATGAAGCCCTGCGCCTGGGCCCGGTGGATCCCTTGACGAACTTACCGTTCGGTCTGCAGCAGGTATTCATTCGCGGCGAAGCGCAACGAAACACGGTAGTCAGAATGAACCAGAGCCTGTTCGCAAAATTCAGCGACATCCGCAGCAGCATTGGCGCGGAAATTCGCGTTCAGGTTCCGATTCTCAACGTGCCTTTTCGCCTGATTTATGCTTATAATCCAAATGCCCGTCAGAATCAGGTAATCGACGGATTTCCTTTCATCTTTGACGAGAAAAAGACGGTCTTTCGCTTTAGCGTCGGACGTACTTTTTAGAAAATATCGAAGCCAAGTCCCGACAGGACCGGGCCCAATCAGGCAAACCAAACTCGCGGCGTGAACAACTAAGTTCCATTAGCACGCTGCCGGATTTCAGTTAAGGAGTTTTAAGACACAGTCATGAAAATATTTCGTGCGATAGCCGCAGTCGCTTTCGTGGCGGCAATCAGCGCTTCGGTCTTGGCGCAGACGCGCCCGACGGGAACGCCGGCGACTTCTACGCCGACCCAGACGACGGCCAACGTTCCAGACTCGAAGATCGCGCTCGTCGATACCGACGCTTTTCTCGATGAGAAGCAGGGCATCACCAAGCTCGTTACTGCAGCCAAGGCGGTCGAGGCGGAATTCCAGCCGCGCCGCACTGAACTGCAAAGCCTGCAACAGCAGATCGACAAGGCCACTGCCGACCTACAAAAGGTCCAGGCGGTTCAGGATCCGAAACTCAGCGCGCAGCAGCAGGACAAGATCGACACGATGAAGAAGGACATGCAGCGCAAGGGCGAAGACGCCCAGGCAGCTTATCAAAAGCGTCTGCAGGACAAGCTCGGGCCGGTCTACGAAGATATCGGTAAGGCGCTCGATGCGTATGCGAAAGCGCACGGCATCACGATGGTTCTCGACGTCACCAAGATCCAGGGAATCGTTAGCGCCGATGGCTCTTTGGACATAACCAAAGCGTTCATCGTCGAGTTCAACAGCAAGAACCCAGCTACGGCCGCACTGACTCAGCCGTAGCAATTACTTTTTCGATCCAGCATTCAATGCGGAGGCCCGGCAATCGACCAGCGCCTCCGCATCTTGGCCTTAACGCTGGTGGAGTTTTGAAAAGACCATGAAGAAGATTCTCGTTTCCATGGCAGTGCTGGTCGTGTTCGCAACTGCCTCGCAAGTATTCGCACAACCTGCCAAGCCGCAAACAACGCCGGCCCCGCAATCGTCTCCGGCAAATGTCAACGTCCCGGTGAGCAAGGTCGCAGTCATTTTTTCAGCGGCATTCCAGGATCCGAAACTGGGCATCGCGAAGTTCACGGTGTTGCTCAACCAACTGAACAGCAAGTATCAGAAGACGCAGGACGAGCTGAATAACACGGCTAAGACGCTCAACGGGCTCCAGGATGAAGTTAAGAAGTTGCAACAGTCGACTGCGCCGGTATCTCCGCAAACGATCCAGCAGAAACTCGATCAGATCGACCAGATGAAAAAGGATTATCAGCGACGCGGCGAAGACGCTCAGGCTAGTTATCAAAGAGAGCGACAGACAGTCTTCCAGCCATTACAGGATGACGTAGGCAAGGCACTGGACGCGTACGCCAAGGCGCGCGGCATCACGCTCGTCATCGACGCCAGCCAGGTGGAAGGCATTCTCTACGCGGCTGACGGTATCGATATCACCAAAGCTTTTATCAGCGAGTACAATTCAAAGAACCCGGTAACGGCATCGGTCACTACACCGCGGCCATAGTTGCCGGCCCGCAAACTTCGCGCCGGCTTTTTGGATTTTCTCGCTACTACTCCGAGTCCTGACACCAGTTTCATGGAAACCGTTCTCGACGCTGAAGGCATCAAGAAACTTCTGCCGCATCGTTATCCGTTCCTCCTCGTCGATCGCATCATCGAACTAGTTCCGCGCGAACGCGTCGTCGGCATCAAACAGGTCAGCATCAACGAAGAATATTTTCAGGGCCACTTTCCCGGGGCGCCGGTAATGCCGGGCGTTCTGGTGATCGAGGCCATGGCTCAATGCGGCGCCATTCTCGCGCTGCGTGAGATCGAGGACCGCGATCAGAAGCTGGTCTTGTTTACCGGAATCAAGGAAGCTCGCTTCCGGCGTCCGGTAGTTCCGGGCGATACGCTGGTGCTTGAAGTTACTGCACTGCGCACGGGCTCGCGCATTCAACGCATGCGCGGTGAAGCAAAAGTCGACGGACAAGTTTGCGCCGACGCTGAACTCACGAGCGTCATTGCGGATCGTCAATCCTAACTTTTCTGCATGAGCTCTCCATACATGCAAAGCCAGCCAACTCCGTCGCCAACCGAAATCCATCCAAGTGCGATCGTTAATGCCGGGGTGCGCGTTGGCGAAGGCTGCTACATCGGCCCCTACGTCACGATCGGTGCTGACGTCACGCTCGGCTGCGGCGTGCACATTGATTCGCATTGCGTCATTGAGGGCCGTACGAGCGTTGGCGATGAAACTCACATCTATCCGTTCGTTTCAATCGGCTTGCCGCCGCAGGATCTGAAGTTCGCCGGCGAACAAACTGAAACGAAGATCGGCGCGCGCAATCGCATTCGCGAGTTCGTCACTATTCATCGCGGCACCAAAGGTGGCGGCGGCATCACAAAGATTGGCGACGACTGCTTCCTGATGGCGCAGACTCATATCGCCCACGACTGCATCATCGGCAACAACGTGATCATGGCCAACGCGGCCACCCTCGCCGGCCACGTCACTGTTCACGACGGCGCAAACATCGGCGCTTACTCTGGAGTGCATCAATTCTGTCGCATCGGCCGCGAAGCTTACGTCGGCGGCTATTCGGTCGTAGTTAAGGACTCGCTGCCTTTCGCCCTCACCGTCGGCAATCACGCGAAGTGCTATGGCTTGAACAAAGTTGGCGTGCGTCGCCGTGGCTACTCAAACGAAACTATTGCAGCGCTTCATCATGCCTTTCATTTGCTGCTCGCAGCGAAACTCAACACCTCGCAAGCCGTCGAGCGCATGCGCGCTGAAATCAAAGACGTGCCCGAAGTCGATGAGCTGATTCAGTTCATTGAGTCTTCCCAGCGCGGCGTCGTAAAGTAACCCTCAATGAAACTCGGTCTGATCGCGGGCAACGGACAGTTCCCTTTCCTGGTCGTCGAAGGCGCGCGTAAGGCCGGCGCTCAAGTCGCCGTCGCCGCGATTCGTGAAGAAACCGATCCGGAAATCGAACGCGTCGCTGACAACGTGACGTGGGTAGGCGTCGGCCAGCTTGGCAAGATGCTGCGGTTCTTCAAAAGCGAAGGCGTCGAGAAGGCGATCATGGCCGGCCAGGTCAAGCACGTTCAGATCTTCAGCAGCTCGATTCCGGATCTGCGCATGGTCAAGATGCTTCTCAAGCTGCCGCGCAAGAACACTGATGCGCTGATCGGCGCAGTCGCGAACGAACTCGCGAGCGAAGGAATTGAACTGATCGACTCGACCCACTTTCTGAAGGATCAACTTCCGTCAGTCGGCACATTGACCAGACGCAAGCCGGACGATCGAGAGCGGGCGGACATCGAATACGGATTGGAAATCGCTCACGAAATCGCGCGGCTCGATCTCGGCCAGACGATTGTCGTGCGCGACCGCGCCTGCGTGGCCATCGAAGCCATGGAAGGAACCGACGCCGTGATTCGTCGTGCCGGTGAATTAGCGCGAGGGCGACTGACAGTGGTGAAGATTGCGAAGCCAAATCAGGATATGCGATTCGATGTTCCAGTTGTCGGATTGTCGACGATTCAGACGATGATCGACGCGGGTGCGACCTGCCTGTGCCT
>DATLVM010000437.1:0-18195 GCA_035577445.1 Pyrinomonadaceae bacterium | reverse complement strand
CCGCGTATGTTTGCGAGCATTATGCTTGCCAAGCTCCCACCCAAGAGGCGTCAGAGCTGGCCCGCCAGCTCTCGCAAAACTAGGCGTACCTGCGACACTCCCGCCTGTCAAATCAACCTCTTCCGTAGAAAACCGTTGACTTAGCTTCCCTTAGGCGGCTATTCTTCCGTTGGTCAACGGTGTTGGCCGTTGACTGTTATTGGCCAACTATCGCTTTATCCCGATTCACGCGGACCCGGATTGTCCTCGCCAGTCCCGAATTCAAAGCCTAAGAGACATGCCTAAACTTAATTGGAAGAGTCTATTCCTATTGGTGCCGGTAACCATCGTCGGCGCTGTTATTCTTGTTGCTGGGATTTTTTCAACCGTCAGGCTGCCAGTCTTCACTTCGAGCGGCCTTGCACCGTTTGCGGTGCTCATTGGAATCACGCTTATTTCAAGCCGCTTTACCGTACCGTTTACGAACGTGGACGGTTCCAGTCAATCTCACAAATCCGTCGCTGACGCCTTCATCTTCCTCGCGGTAATGATGTACACGATGCCGCCCGCGAATACTTGGGGACCGGCGATCGTGCTGGCGGCAATCGTAGGGTTCATCTCATCGCTTTCAGTTGAGGGTCGATGGAACACCATCTTCGCGGTGGGCATGTCGGTGATTTCAACGTACGTAGCCTCGCTGGTCTATCGCGCGATGCTGCTGGTGATTGCCGGCAGTCCTGTCGCTGTTAGCGAAAGAGGGTTTGTCCTCGACATTTTGCTCTTCCCGCTTTGCGTCTTTGGGCTTGTGCAATACGCACTCAGCACT
Source organism: Pyrinomonadaceae bacterium (assembly GCA_035577445.1). Lineage (GTDB taxonomy): Bacteria > Acidobacteriota > Blastocatellia > Pyrinomonadales > Pyrinomonadaceae > UBA11740. The sequence goes on along the minus strand of DATLVM010000437.1, from coordinate 17,390 downwards.
TTCGGAACCCTCACCTTCAATTCACTATCCTCAGGCAAACGCGTCACGGTCTCACAAGAGAGTTTGATTTGGACACTGATTACCCAGGTTGCGAACGTGACATCCGCGGCGCTCTTCTACTCAGCCATCCGCGGCAACGGCATTCCGTTCCTATTCGTTGGCGCGCTGATCATTATGATGGTGCATCTTCTCTACCGTTTCAACGAGAAGCGAGTTAGTGAAGTGACGCGAGCGCAAACGGAAAAATTGAAGTACACCGAAGAGATTGCCGATCTGCACATGAACACGATCGAATCTCTGGCGATCGCGATTGACGCCAAAGACCAGACGACTCATGGACACGTGCGGCGGACGCAAATCTATGCAACCGAGATGGGCAAGTTGCTGAAGGTTTCTGAACTGGAAAGGCGGGCGCTGGTGGCCGGCGCGCTGTTGCACGACATCGGCAAACTAGCTGTCCCGGAATACATTCTGAACAAGCCCGGCAAACTCACTGAAGCCGAATTCGCGAAGATGAAGATTCATCCGACCGTGGGTGGCGACATCCTTAAGCGAGTGAACTTCCCGTATCCGGTCGAAGACATCGTGCGCTATCACCACGAAAAGTGGGACGGCAGTGGTTATCCCAAGGGTCTCCGTTCGGAAACAATTCCGCTGGTGGCGCGGATCATCTCGGTCGTCGATTTCTATGACGCCACGCGCTGCGACCGGCCGTATCGCAAAGGCATGAAGCGAGAAGATTCATTGGCGCTTCTGCAAAAGATGTCCGGCACCTCATTCGATCCCAAAGTCGTTCAGTTGTTCGTCCAGCATGTTGCCGAGTTCGATAGCTTGATCGACCGGGAAGATATTCGGGAACAAGTAGCATCAGAAAACATCGACCTGGTAACCGGGGCAAAGCCCGATGCGGGGTTAGCGTCCGACGTCCTTGGTTCGCCCGACGGAGCGTCAGGCTTTCGATCCATCACGCAAGCGCAACGCGAAGTATTCGCACTTCACGAAATCGCCCAGACGATCGGTTCGTCTTTGAATATGCATGACACGGTCACGCTGATTTCGAACAAGCTGCGCGCCATCGTGCCGTTCGATACATGCGTTATCTTCATCGTTGATGACCGCTCAGGCAAAGCTGTCGCCATGCATGCAACCGGCGATCATTCGGATCTGTTCCGACTGCGCCGCATCAATATCGGTGAAGGCATCACCGGTTGGGTCGTCGCCAACTCTCGATCGATGTGCAACTCTTCACCTGAACTCGATCTGGTGGGAATGCCCGACGACATTTCGCGCAGCTATCGCGGCGTCCTCGTCTCGCCTCTGATCAGAGAAGACGGTGCGTTTGGAGCAATTTCGCTGTATTCGAAAGGTCGTACGTCTTACACGTCCGAGCATGTGCGGCTGCTCGAATCAGTCGCCCAGCACGCGGCGTCAGCACTAAACAATGCCATCACTTTCGAACGAACGAAAGAGAGCGCCCTCACGGATCCGTTGACTGACCTGCCCAACGCGCGCGGTTTCTACATGATGTTGGAGCAGCGCCTGGCTGAATGCCAGCGGCTGGGCCGCGAATCGCTCGCAGTCATGAGCATGGATGTCGACAACTTCAAGGACATCAACGACCAGTGGGGTCACGCGATTGGTGATCGACTGTTGGCGAGTGTCGCGCGAGTAATTCGCAAGGAGCTGCGGCAAATGGACATTCTCTCCCGATACGCCGGAGACGAATTCGTAGCAATCATGCCGATGGCCTCGCAGGTGATGGCTGAAGGCATCGCCGATCGAATTCGCAAGCTCGTCGGCGAACATCAGTTTTCAGTTAGGGCGGGCAAGACGGTTGCCGTGGACATCAGCATCGGCATCGCCTGTTTCCCGACAAACGGCGAAACCACTGAAGAACTGTTAACCAGCGCCGCGCGCAACATGCAACACGACAAGCACACGCGCAAGAACCTGCACAACCTGGCGACGATGCCCACTCCGGCCCGAATCGATCACTACACCTGATGCTGGATTGGAAAATCTCTCTTCTCAGCACGCCGGTAGCGTTCGGCGTGCTTTTCTTTTGCGTGTTTGGCTGAACGAGTTTTTCGCTTTATAATTCGAACTTCAGCTTTGACGTCAATGATGGCCAGCGCGACGCTGGCCTTCGCGCTTAAGCAGCCTAACGATTGATGAGTAGCCAACCAAGTGAAGCTCGAGGTGCAAAATCGAGCGGCGGCGGAGCCGGCGTGCTGGAACCGCCCGCGAAATCCGAATCAAACTCGGAGACTCCTTCATTCGTCGAAGACCACGACACGCTGTTAAAGATCTACCACCAGATGGTCATGATTCGCCGGTTCGAGGAGAAGTGTGCGGAGTCATACAGCCTCGGGAAAATCGGAGGGTTCTGCCACCTTTACATTGGCCAGGAGGCGGTTGCCGTGGGCGCGATTTCGCCTTTGCGCCGAGATGACTACGTCCTGACGAGCTATCGGGAACACGGCCAGGCGATCGCCAAGGGGATTTCACCGGAAGCCGTGATGGCTGAGCTTTATGGCAAACGCACCGGCTGCTCGCACGGCAAAGGCGGCTCGATGCACATGTTCGATAAGGACGTGAGTTTCCTCGGCGGACACGCCATTGTAGGCGGACAGATTCCGCTGGCGACCGGAGTCGCTTTTGCCGCGAAATATCAGGAGACAGATCGAGTGACGCTGTGCTTCTTCGGTGAAGCAGCGGTGAACCAGGGCGCGTTTCATGAATCGCTCAACATGGCGCAGCTCTGGAAACTGCCCTGCATCTATATCTGCGAAAACAACATGTATGGCATGGGAACGTCGCTGGAACGAGCGATGTCTTTCCAGGACGTGGCGCAGAAATCCTGCGCGTACGAATTGGAATCTGAGTTCGTCGATGGCATGGATGTGCTGGCGATGCGGCAGGCGACTGAGCGCGCAATCAAACGCGCCCGTGAAAAGTCCTTGCCAACGCTGATCGAGGCGCGTACTTATCGCTACATGGGACACTCGATGTCGGATCCCGGCAATTACCGCACGCGCGCGGAGATTGAAAAATATCAGGAGCGCGATCCGATCAAGTCTTTCGAGAAGAAGTTGAAAGAAGGCGGCGTTATCACTGACGAGGATATAGCCAACATTGAGGCGCAGGTGAAAGAAGTCGTGGAGCGAGCAGTGCGCTTCGCTGATGAAAGTCCGCTGCCGGATCCAAGCGAGCTCTACACGGACGTCTATGCGAGTCCGCTGAGCTGATTCTCAAAAAACACTATGGCCGTAATGACGATGCGCGATGCTTTAAACCTGGCTCTGAAAGAAGAGCTGGCGCGCGACAACTCTGTCTTCCTGATGGGCGAGGAGGTTGCCGAATATCAGGGCGCCTACAAAGTCACGCGCGGCTTGTTGGAAGAGTTCGGACCAAAGCGCGTGATTGATACGCCGATCACTGAACTCGGATTCGCGGGTTTGGGAGTGGGCGCGGCCATGGCTGGTCTCAGACCAATCATCGAATTCATGACGTTCAACTTCTCACTTCTCGCGACCGATCAAATTATCAACTCGGCCGCGAAGATGCTCTACATGTCCGGCGGGCAATTCAAAATTCCAATCGTGTTTCGCGGTCCGAATGGTTCGGCCTACCAGGTTTCATCACAGCATTCACAAGCCCTTGAATCGTGGTATGCGTACTTCCCGGGACTAAAAGTCGTGATGCCTTCGACGCCCGCTGACGCGAAAGGACTCTTGAAGAGCGCCATCCGTGACGACGATCCCGTAATCTTCATGGAGCAGGAACGGATGTACGGCATGAAGGGCGAAGTACCGGAAGACGAGGATTTCACTATTCCGCTCGGGGTTGCCGACATCAAACGTGAAGGAACCGATGCGACCATCGTCGCGCGATCATTAACTGTGCCGACGGCGCTGAAAGCCGCGGAGGAACTCGAAAAGCAAGGCGTGTCGTGCGAGGTGATTGATCCGCGGACCATCCGTCCGCTCGACATCAACACTATTATCGAGTCGGTGCAGAAGACGAATCGCATTGTTATCGCTGAAGAATCGCACCCCTTCTGTGGCGTCGCAGCCGAAATTAGTGCCGCGATATCCGAGCAGGCTTTCGACTTTCTCGACGCGCCAGTCAAACGGGTTTCGGGAGTCGACGTGCCGATGCCTTACGCCAAGAATCTCGAGCAGCTCGCGATTCCGGACGTCGAACGTATTGTCGCTGCGGTACGAGAAGTTTCTTACGTGTGATTGTTTCTGCTTACTGCCTACTGCTTACTGCCCACTGATTTATGGCCACTCAAGTCGTCATGCCGAAGCTGTCGCCCACGATGGAGGAAGGGCAACTCGCGCGCTGGCTGAAAAAAGAAGGCGACAAGGTGAAGATGGGCGAACCGCTCGCCGAAGTCGATACCGACAAAGCCACGATGGAGATGCAGGCGCTCTCGAACGGCGTGCTGCGCAAGATCCTGATCAAAGAGGGCGAGACCGCTCCGCTCGGTCAACCCATCGCAATCATCGGCGAACCCGACGAAGATATTTCGGAGTTGCTGAAGAGTGCCGGTGAGGCGAAACCTGCAAAAGCCGAAAGCTCTCCCGAACAATTGCCTGAATCAGAGGCGGCGCCCGCCGTGGAAGCAAAGCCTGAAGCACAATCAGGGACCGCAGCCGCGCCGGCCGTTGACGGTGATGGCCGCCAGCCGCAAACAACCTCAGCAGCCACCGGCCGTGTATTGATTTCGCCAATTGCCGCCCGCATGGCGGCCGAAGCCGGCATCGACTTCAAATCAATCCAGGGGAGCGGCCCGGGCGGTCGCATCGTCAAGAAAGACATCGAGTCGGCGATGAGCCGCAAATCGGGCCATAAATCCGATCAGCCCGGAGCCAAACCCAGTTTGCGACCGTTGCCTCGCCCGTCTGCTGAAGCCGCTGTTTACGGACCGTCCGCATATCGCGACGAACCAGCCAGTGAGATGCGCCGCACGATTGCGCGTCGCCTGGTTACATCGCTTGGTCCCGTTCCACATTTCTTTCTCACCAGCGAGATCGACATGGAACGCGCCGCCGAGATGCGCGCGTCGATCAACGAGATCTATCCCAACCTCAAACTCAGCATCAACGACGTCATTATCAAAGTTGCGGCCGTTGCTTTGATTCAGCATCCGCAAGTCAACGCGTCGTTCCAGGACAAAGTGATCCGCTATTACGAACACGCGGACATCGGCGTCGCGGTGGCCACTGAAAATGGATTGATTACGCCCGTGATTCGCGCCGCTGAACTGAAATCATTAATCGACATCGCCTCTGAAGTTCGCGAGCTCGCGGATCGCGCGCGCGCGCGCAAGCTGAAACCCGAGGAATACACCGGCGCAACGTTTTCGATTAGCAACCTCGGCATGTTTGGCATTGAAGAGTTCACGGCGATTATCAACCCGCCGGAAGGCGCGATTCTGGCCGTCGGGGCGATGCAGCCGAAGCCGGTCGTCCACAATGGTGACATCGCCGCGCGTCAGACCATGCGGGTCACCATGTCCTGTGATCATCGAGTGATCGACGGCGCCACGGGCGCGAAGTTTCTCCAGACATTCAAGCAGATTATGGAGAATCCTCTCTACCTTTTCGTTGCCTAATCGATTCCGCCACTATTATTGTTATGAAGAGATCGGGACTGTGCTCCCGATCTTTTTTGTGTCTGAATACACCAGTGGGTACGCACGCCTCCGGCGTGCCGTTCCCGTGGATTTAAGCACAACCGAGGAAAGCACGCCGGAGGCGTGCGTACCCAGTGAGTAATTCACGATCCAATACTTCAGTGGCGCCGCATCTCGCGCTGATTGCGGTCCAGATTCTGTTCGCCACGTGGCCGATCGTCGGCAAGGTCGCGTTGCGGACGATTCCCCCGTTTGCCCTGGTTGGGTTTCGGATCGCAGGGGCTACGATTCTACTTATCGTACTCGCGCGGCTGCGTGGGCGGCTAAAACCGATTCGCCGCCATGACTGGCCTTTGCTAATTGTCTCGAGTGCACTGGGCCTGATCCTTAATCAATGGCTGTTCGTGAAAGGCTTGTCGTGGACCACGGCAATCAACTCGACGCTGATTAGCACGTCGATTCCGGTAGCCACGCTCTTAGTCGGAATCGTGCTGGGAACCGACCGGGCGACGTGGCGCCGGATCATTGGCATCGTCGTTTCGGCTGCTGGCGTGTTGATGTTGATTGGCCCAGGCCGCGCGAGTTTCTCAACCGCCACGCGCGCTGGTGATTTGCTGATCGTCGCGAACTCGTTTTGTTATGGTGCATACATCGCGGTATCTAAGGACATTGTGCGACGCTACAGTGCGCTGAACGTCATCACCTGGATTTTTGTGATCGCCAGTATCGCCACCATACCAGCCGGCGTTTACAGTCTCTCTAAGATCTCGGTCAGCGGAATCTCGATCGGAGTCTGGTTCGCTGTCGCTTACATCATTATTCTGCCAACCGCCGGCGCATACTTCTTGAACGCCTGGGCGCTGGCCCGCGTGCCGCCGAGCACAGTCGCCGTCTATATTTATCTTCAGCCGCTGTTTGCGTTTGTGCTGGCCCCGGTTGTGCTAGGAGAATCCTTGAGCCCGCGTGCAATCGTCTCGTCGTTATTAATCTTCGCCGGCGTGCTGGTGGTCACGCGAAGACGCAAACAGCGCGCTGAGGTCGCCAGCACAGACCAAGTAATCAATAATTAAGTTAGCGAATGGCCTGGTTCGTTGCATTTGTGCTGGTTCTTTTCTACGTCCTTGGGCGGTATGTCTTCCATGCCGGCCCAGCTATATATCTGCTGCCGCTCATAGCCCTGCTGGTTATCGTGCTTGATTTTGCCGGCGCACGACTCAGCAACCGCCCCAGACTCTGAATCAGCGCAGCGGAGCTTCGCATTTCCGGCATTGTGCGCGCCGTTTCGCATTCAACGTATGACACTGCGCGCAACGGATGTACATTGCGCGCGCGAAGAGGTGCATGATCACATAGCTGCCGCCGAGAATGGCGACAGCTATGATGACGTTCAGGATTGCTTCTCGCAGATCAGTTTGTTCGGCAGTGCTTAGGCTAAGCTGCCTTCCTTGAGTCTGAGTCTCGTCGATCGCGGTATGTCTTGGTGACGTAGGTCAAATAATGTTGACCGCGATCATACCCTTCGCGGAAAGGCCGCGTGCCTGAGTCCGCCCCGTATTTCTTGTTCAGGTGATTCATCATATCGTCACAGTTCTTGCCCCGGCAATCCGGATGCAGGGCAGCTTCGAACCCCAAACGATACTTAGCTTCATCAGTTTTGAAGTCGCCGCCTTGCGCCGTGTAGTGTTCGCTCTCCGCACCGCGTAAGCCGATCCACCACTCCTCACGCGCAGCATCGACTGATTCGGCTCCGGCGCGCTTGAGGGCCACTCGCGCGCTGTCGGCAACTTGCTCATTATCTGTGAAAGCGATGACCACGGATCGTCCGCGCCGCAACGCGTCTTCATAAACATAGAGCTCGTCGCGTGGAATGCCATCGGCGATTCCCTTCTCTAACGCATCGCCTGCCAGGGCTCCAGCCGCTGCGCCCCCCGCGCCAAAGATCAACGCGCCAATTAATCCGAAGGCGAGAACCGGCCCTACTCCGGGAATCAGAAGTGCCGCTGCCGCCGCGCCTGCTTCCAAACCTCCCGCGACCCCGAGCGCTGCCCCGACGGTCCCACCGAGGGCTGTGCCCATTCCTGGTTGTTCGGCTTCCGTCGTCGGTATGCGTGCTTCGATTTCACTCTGACGAGTGTGCGGTGCAAGTACGGCTATGTACTTCTCTGAAATCCCCAGCGATTGCAGAATCGCCGCTCCTCGCTGCGCGTCAGCCAATGAATTGAAAATCCCTATGATGCTCTCCATCTCGTTAACCTCCGCTGTGAACTTCAACTCAGGAGATAATGCAAGCGCACACTATGCCACGACGACGACGCACATCATTAATAGTCGAACATCACAAGAGCATCGTAAGAAGTGATTGTGAGTGAGCCGCCTTTGCTGGAGCGTGATGTGTTTGCGCCAATTCAAATTCACGTTGAGCGAAGCTTAGCGGTATGTTAATGTTTCGCACATGACGGCACTCGCAGAAACAAGCATCTTCGACATCGTCGAAAAGGAGTCGCCGATGTCAGTAGGCGACGGTAAGGCGACGCGCAAAAAGAAGCCGCGCATCCTCGCGATTACCACTGACTGTTGCACGGGTTGTGCCGGTTCACCGGCGTGCATCGAGTATTGCCCCATCGAAGCGTGCATGTTCTGGGTGACGGATGAAGATCACCCGCCCTTCGGTCGTATCGAAGTCGATCCTTATTTGTGCATCGGTTGTCAGAAGTGCACCAGCAAAGGCCCCGATGGCGCCTTCCTTGACGGTTGTCCGTGGGATGCGATTGAAATGATTCCGACTGAGGATTGGGAGATGATGCACGGGATCAGTTTACCGGACTCGCCGCCGCCCCCACCGACAACTACAACATCCAATACCGCTGTGGGATAGAGAACGTTGATACTCCGAAGTCTTTGAATTAGCCCTCAATGAAGCCTATATTCGAATGGGATGAGGAAAAAGCAAAGGTCAATCTTCGCAAGCACAAAGTTAGTTTCGACGAGGCTGAGACAGTTTTTGACGATCCGTTATCAGTGACGATTTCCGATCCGGATCATTCAAAGTCTGAACGCAGATTCCTTGATATCGGCGAATCGGAGAATGATCGAATAATTGTCGTGAGTTATACGCAGCGCGGTAGCATTACTCGGCTAATAAGTGCCCGCGTTGCCACTCGAACCGAGCGCGAGAAATATGCCGAAGAAAACGCGTAAGACAACAAAGACCCAAAACGGAATGCGCGCCGAATACGATTTCTCAGGCGGTGTTCGTGGCAAGCATCATCGATCGCGCCTGCTGGGTTACGTGATCAGAATTCGCAAGCCGGACGGAACGACTGAGGTAAGGGAGATCGACCGCGAAGGCAGCGTTGTCTTGGAACCCGACGTACGGAAGTACTTTCCTAACTCAAAGGCCGTCAATCGTGCTTTACGGACTCTGATCGAAATTATTCCATCCGGCCGCACTTGATGTGGCGCTCGAATCTTCACTGCTCACTGGCCAACTGTTTCGGAAACGCCTTTGTCGAAGCCAGCGCCGCGAGTACGTAACACGCGCTGCCCATCAACATCGCTGCCTGAAAGCCAAACATTAGAGCGACGAACACAGTCGTGACCGAACCAATAACAGACATAATGCCGTTCAGTCCCCAATAGAATGGCGGCGCGGGTAGAGATCCTTCACCCGTCTGTTTCAATCCTCGCGGAAAAGGCATGCCCATCGCTAAACCAAGCGGCGCGATCAAAATAATCGCAACGATGATTCTTCCCCACAAAGGTAACCACAACAGAGCCGGCACAAGCTTGGGCAAAGCGAGCGCTTCAACGCTGCCGATAATCGCCACCGCCGCGCAAGCTTTCCACATTGACCAGCGTGAGCTGAGCGAGGCTCCAATCCCGCCAAACGCCAGCAGCGTGAACAGCAGAACCGACAGTGTGTAAATCGGATGTCCGACGAGCAGAGTCAGGTGTTGCAATAGCGCCAACTCAACCGCGATGAATCCAAATCCAAGCGCGGCGAAGTAAACCAACGATCCGACGTAGGGAACCGTCGACGCCTTCTTCGCGCCGTCCATCACTTTGCGCTTGCCGAACACGGCAAAGAGCGCGAGCATGCCCACGCTTGGGCCCAGCAGCCACTTCAGCATTCGCTCTGCAATCGCGCCCGGCATACGCCAAGGCTTTTCAATCGCAAAGTAGAAAGGGCTGTCATCCCACACAGCTCCTACGAACCGTGAGGACTCGGCGTCATACTGCGGCAACGTCTTGGTTCCGGCCAACACTTCTTTTAGTCCCGGGGGCGCAGTTCCATCCGGCATAATGATCGGATTCGCTTGCGTCCACTTGCTGCGCATCTCGGCCATCTGATCCGTCGTGAACGGCTGCTTGCGCAGCATGAAAAGCATCTGGGGATAATCGTTCGGGTTCGCTTGCTTCTCCATCAACACGACCACGCGCTGCTTAGCTTCATTCGCGCCCAGCGTTGCCACCGCATTTGAAGTCAACCGCGGTATATCCATCTCCCAACGCAGCACAACGAGGATCCCGTTGTCTGAGAGATGGTCGTAGTACGCGCGCATCGCTTCGGTCGTGTAGAGATAATTTTCCGATAACGACAATCCTCCCGAAGCCACCGACGCCCATGAATCCACAAAGCCGAGCAGGATGATGTCGAACTTTCGATCCGTGCGGCTGATGAAGTTGCGACCTTCGCTCAGGATCGCCTCCACATCCGGACGATCGTAGAGATTGCCAGCGCGCGCGCCATAGCTACGCACGAACTTAAGCATCAATGGATTCATCTCGACGGCCGTCACCTTCTTGCTTCCGGAAGCCAACGCCGCAACCACATCAGGCCCGCCACCGGGACCGATGATCAGAGTCTCGGCATTCGGTGTCAGTCGAAACGGCAGCGCGCGATAAGAGCCTTTCATGTCTTGCACGCTGTTGAGATTGCCATCCCATCCGCGAATTCCCGTCCACGCATCTGAGTCGATATAGAGGCGCGCGAAACTGTTCGGCAGACCTTCGACGCAGTCGATACGTGAATAAGCATTCCACCCGGTTTGCACAATGTGCGATCCCGGTGAGGCATCCATCTGGTTGCGCATGGCTTTGGTCGTGCCGGGCTTCACCCGAAACGCGCCGTATTTCACAGTGGCTACGACTGCGACAATCGCCAAAACGACGCCGAGCGCGGCCGCAACTTGCACGACGCGGGGGAGCCATGTGTTACGGGGCATTAGTCCGCTCGTCAGCAAGGGCGTTGGTAATTGCCCCTCTCCCTTTGGGAGAGGGTTGGGTGAGGGTCTAGCGACGCGCCCTTCTTCTCTACCTTCCTGAGCCCGCGAAGCGGACGACAGACTCATCAGCAGCGCTGCGGCTGCGGGAGCTATTGACGCAACCAGGAGAGCCGCTTCCCCGCCCAACAAATGCAGCAGCAACGTCACCAGCACTGCTCCTAACGCCGCTCCTATCAAGTCATAGAAATACAAAGTCCCCGCGATGGCGCGATGAATATCGAACACGATCGACAGCGCCATGCCGGCCAGAAAGAACGGCAACAGCGGCGCCAGAAAATATAGCGGCAACCGATCCATCTCGAACGGATATCGCACCAGAAGCCAGAGGCACAGCGGAATCGTACCCGCATAGAGCAACGTCACCAGCGCCGCCGCATTAATCGACAGCGCCCTTGCCCCTTGCCCCTTGCCCCTTCGCCACGTCTTCCAGACGTGAACTGTGAACCCGCCCAGTCCCCAACCAAGCAGAGCGACCGAAATGGCTACAAATGCAAAGTGGTACCAGATGCTGGCGGAATAGATACGAGTGAGTCCGACTTCAAGAATCAGACCTGACAGTGTGATTAAGAAAACCGCGAGTTTCGTTTGCAGGATTACCCTTTGCCCTTTGCCCTTTGCCCTTAGCTCATTTGTGCGCATATGGCGAAGTAGTTAAGAGGATGGAGCTTGAAACGTCAAGTACAATGTAATGGAAAGGATCCTACTCGGGGAGCGGTTCCATTTGCATGCGCTTTAGGAGTGCTGATTCGATACCGATCGCAATCACGTACAAGGCTATTCCGCATATCGCGGACAACAGGATTCCCACCATGAGCAGTGGGGTGTCAATTCTCACAGCCGAAATAATTACAATGTAACCGAGTCCGGCGTTTGCTCCAGAAAACTCCGCGACAATGGCTCCCACCACGGCCAGCACACTAGCTACTCTCAATCCTGCCAACCAGAAAGGCGTCGCCTTCATCAAGCGAAACCGGAAGAGTTCTTCTGTACGGGAGAGTTCAAGATTCCGAAGGAATAACACCTCATCATCAGTGCACGATCTAAAGCCTTTTAGATATCCAACAACCAGAGGAAAGAAGCAGATTGTTGCGGCCATGACACTCTTCGAAAGGAATCCGTTTCCGAACCAAAGTATCACCAGTGGAGCGAGCGCCACGAGAGGAATCGCCTTAAAGCCAACTATTAAAGGCAACAGGCTTTCTTCAAGTTTAGGAACGATGAAAATGAGGAATGCTGCGCAGATAGCAAACAGCCAGGCCAAAAACAGTCCGATGAGGGACTCAAAGAAAGTAAGACTAAAATGCTTTAGAAGTCCTAACGGATCTTTGATTAGCTCCCGCGCAACCTCGATCGGTTTCGGTAAAATGTATGAGGGAACCGCGAATACAAAGCACACCATTTGCCAGAGAATCAACAACAACACGAAGACCGCGATCGTTCGCGCGATTTTCATTTAGCGGCTCCAAAAGCAGCTATCCGGATCAACATTGGTCTCTATTACATTGTTATTCTTCAAAAAACTCACCATGTTCGCCCAAGTTTGCGTGTTCTGGTCCGTGAAGCTTGTTCGGCCGCTGACAAAAATCAAAGGCAATATCGAGGCTAGCATCGCCGTTTCATGTTTTGGGTCGCCTTTTTGATTATATATGACTGTAAACTTCAAAGCCTGATCCGGATGCTGTTTCGCTAGATTCCAACCATCATACGTAGCATCGACAAAAGCCCAACAAGCGTCCCTATGCTGTTGGTAGAATTGCTCAGATGTAAATATTACGTCACCGACAACGTTCACCCCATAATCCGAAGGAAGGATTTCGTTAACCTGCACTCCCTGTTCACGCGCAATATTTGGCTCGTTGATTCTATAACCGCACCATACGTCGACATCGCCGCGAAAGAACGGTGTCATGTCAAACTGTATTGGAATCCGTTTTACTTGTGACTCCTGAACATTTGCGGCTTTCATCATCGCCGTTAGATAATATTCCAACTCGAAACCGACTTTAACTCCAATCCTCTTGCCGGCGAAATCTTTCACTGACGCAATACCAGATTCCTTTTTCGCAAAAAAACTTGTTGGATTTTCACGAACAACAATCGCCAGAGCGCGGACTGGAATTCCCTTATCCCGTGCCAGGATGATGTCGCTCCCTGATGCGATTCCTATGTCTTCCGAGCCCGAAGCGACCATTCTCACCGGGTTAATACCGGGCCCTCCCGGAATAATTGAAACGTCCAGTCCTTTCTTTTGATAAAAGCCAGCTTCCTTAGCTGCATAGAGTCCCGCGAATTGAGCCTGGTTCAGCCAAAGAAGTCGCGTCTTGATCGGCGTTGTCGATGGTGCTGTCTTTCCGCGTCGCCATATGAAGATTCCACCCACTATGAGAGCAGCGCCAATAATTGCGATTGCGATGTTTCTTGTTCGAGTCGTCATCGATCCCTCCTTTAACTATCCAACATCCGTTGCCGTATCAGAGCTACCTGCCCACCAAATTCAGGCGTGTCCCACACGTCTCGCGACCTGCGTGAAAAGGAAAGTCCCTCAATTACTTCAGACACATCCGTCGAACCATCGTCGCCTTTTTTTAAGAGGAGGATTCGATCTGAAAGGTAGACTGCTTCGTGAACAGAATGAGAAATCATTACAGCGGCGAATTCGTAACGCTCGCGTAGCCGCTTCAGCAACATGTTGAGTTGATGTCGTAACTTTTCATCTAAGGCTGAAAATGCCTCATCCAGAAACAAAACTTCAGGCCTTCGGTAGAGGGCGCGAGCTAACTGCACGCGCGAACGCATCCCGCCAGATAATTCTCTTGGGTACTTATCGCCATCAGACTGCAATTCCACCTCCCGAAGAGCTTCACTTACTTCACTTACTGCAGCATCTGAATGGTTAGTCGGGAATAGAACGTTCTGCCGCACGTTGAGCCAATCTAAAAGCACCGGAGCCTGGAAAACAAAGCTACCTTTCGTCGAGCAGTTTCTTACAATTATGCCGTCCGTCGGTTGTTCCAAGCCGGCAAGTAATTTGAGAAGCGTAGTCTTTCCTGATCCGCTTTCGCCGAGTATGCCGACGATTTCTCCCCTTGTTATTTCAAGATTGAGAGCTCTGAAAAGATCATGCTGCGCCGTTCGATAACGAAAGAAGACGCCGTCAGTGTGTATCAGTACTTCACTCAAGGCCATTGGTTAGGATGGTCTAGCTCTGGTTAAATCAACGTCCACGGACCCAGTTGGATTTCCTGAGAGAGGCGTATCAAACGTACTTCCCACGGCTGGCCGCATTGTCTCTACAATGTGATCTGGTGCGCCTTGCATGATGACCCTCGCCAGCGTATGTGCCTCCTCAGGCGATACCTCTTTGTACGAGTTACAAATACCTTTCTTTTGATCGGTTCCTCTAAAAGCAACCGTTCGATCTATCTTTTCGATTTTCCCGATCCTTGTGCCTGACAGATAAAAAACATATGGATAGTCGTCCCACTCCTCGGGGAGCTTTAATATCTCGACCGCATCCTCGACATTCCCATTCAAGAGTCCCTCGGCCTCGAGTCCCTTAGCAATTAGCTCAAATATGCCGTACCACACATTTTCCTGGGGCTGAGCCGTACTGTTAGAAATTAGAAACTTGTACCGCACTCCACGCTGCATATTGTCGCGAACTGCCTCATAGAGCCGGCCGTCAGGAGAACTAACTCTGTGCGCTACGACGATAACGGTAATCAGGTTTTGGACGGTTCTCTCAAATTCAGCCCAGTTTTCCCTTGTGAGCCATCTAATTGCGTGAGTCCCAGTTGCAGCGGGTTCCTGTGGTGTGGGCGATCCAGGTGGCGCTACGTCGATTCGCCCGATTTGTCTCCAAAAAAAGTACGCATACCCTAGTAGCGTGGCAACGATAAAGACTACAAGTGTGAACGCTACCGACGCGAGGAGTGTGTGTGATCGAATGAATTCAGCCATCTACTTCGTCTGTGAATCACCGCTCGTTTGAATGAGCTTCCTTGTGAATAAGAGATAGCCGAAAATCGACCAGGCAATCGCAATCGCGCCCAGGCCAAAGGAAAACAGCGCGCACGCATGGAATTCCTCAGGCATTGGTGCGCCTGGACTCAGGTCATAGCTCGCCAAACGCGATTTAAAGAAAACGTAGAAAATTGCGAAGACTACGCAAAGCAGCAAGCTAAGTGCCATTAGCTTCTTCGACTTTGTATCGCTAAAAATCATTTCGCCGGTTACGGCTAAGGATAAAACTGTTCCGACTAGCAGCAACTCTCCGTCGGCTAGCGTCGCCGTCAAGCTCCTGTGGAAGTAGCCAATCACCCCCATGGCCACGCCAACAAAAAGGACGGGAATCACGACCTGTCCCAGCAGCCAATTCATAAGCTTGTCAGAATTGTTTTCCTTATTCATGACGCTTATTCCTCGCTACGAATGCCGAGATGCGGGTTCGAAAACGGGTATGAGACAAGTGAGAACCCGCGAGACTGAATGATTGCGGGCGAACTCTAGTACAGATTCTGGCAAGGCGCAAGAAGTTTTTCGGGCAAAACGCGAAAACCCTTAGGAAACGGGCGGCAGTGCGAGGATGACGGTAACCTCAGGACTCTCACCTAGCGCCTCCTTGGGGGGAGGGAGTCGGCGGCGTTGAGCGCGAGCGGATTGCATATGCTGTCCTGGCCGCGTCACTGCGAGTCTCATCAGTTCCATCCGTTTGGAAACCCTCGATCAATGTCAGATCATCTTTCGTGCCCACATAGGCTAGCGCTTCTAATGCATTAAGCAGCGTCGCGCGATCTGGATTGATCGAGCTGATCGTCTGACCTGACTGCACCGGGTCGCCTTCCTTTACCGCCAGCGCGGCCACGATGCCGTCAACCGGTGAGCGAAACTCTGCGACATTGTCTGAGCTGTCGCGAATGCGCGCCAGCATCGCGCCAGCGCGAACGGCATTACCTACCGGAAGCAGGCTGACGACGGTTCCCGTAATCGGGGTCTTTGCGTCGAAAGGTTGCAACATCGCGCGCAGCTCAGGGCGGCCAGCCGCGTCGTTGAACCTCACCAACTGCAAAGCGGCGTTGCGGCGCACGAGCGGGTCATCGTCTTTCATCAAATCAATCAGAGCGCGGTGAAACTCGTCTGACTTGTTGTCCTGGCCCATCACCCAGGCAGCGGTCTTGCGAATCTCGGCATGCGCACTCTTCGACGATGCAACGATCTGCGGATAGAACTTCCGGGCAGTTTGATCGCCGCTTTCGATTCTCTGTTCGATTTGCAAGAGCGCGTGTTGAATGTGTCGTGGGTTCTTCTCATCAGCGAGGTACGTCGCGAGGTCCTGCTCAGACAAGTTCCGACCGAACCAGGTGAAGTACCACGTCAGAAACGGTACGACGATGAATAACCCAGCAACGATGATTAGCCAGATATTGGATGGCCGACGGCTCGGTTGGGGCGCAACAATCAGGGGCGAGCCTGGGCCGTTCGTGGGGATGGAATCATTTGACATTTGTAAGAATGCGCCCTCCCTCACGGTCGGGCTACTGCCCCGATTTGCGATTTGGCATTTGCCATTTAATCACGCAATTAGAGATGAAAGGGTACCATTTCCCTCTCCCTTTGGGAGGGCATTGATATATTTGACTCAGCTATCGACGGAGCTAGTAGGGGTCACTTGAATTAGAGCTGAAGCTGCGTGAGCAGCGTTCATAACTAAGCCCAAGGCGAGGCTCCGCGAGCCTTGGGTTAACGAACCAATTAGAGCGATTGAGCCCCGCAAGGGGCGAAAGCATCGATAGTTCGGCCTGCCCGCTAACTGTCCGTCGCCGCTTCGCGGCTCTGAGATAACCAACGACCACCACCCAAGGCTCGCAGAGCCTCGCCTTGGGCTTAACTATATCCGCTGCTCCGCAGCTTGCACCGGAAAGGGCTTACCTGACGAGTCTACTGTATTATTGCCCTCCCACAGGGAGAGGGAGTATAGCGCCGCACTCCAAATCAATGCGATGGATACAACTGATAGAGCATCAGATAAACGAGCACGCCCGTGACGGAGACGTACATCCACATCGGCAGAGTCCAACGCGCCAGCGCGCGATGTCGCAAGAAATCTCCGCGCAGCGCCCGCCGCAGCGTGACGATGACGAACGGCACGATTACCACGGCCATAATCGTATGCGTGGTCAGGATGGTGAAATAGACGGGTCGTGCCATTCCCTGCCCCGCAAAGCGCGTCGTGCCGTGATGCTGATGGTAAACGATGTACGAAATCAGAAACAGGATCGACGCGGTCAATGCGGACAGCTGACAACGTCGATGCGCGTGGACGCGGCCGCGACGAATAAAATAGAAACCCAGACAAAGCAGGATGAAACTCGAGGCGTTCAGGGTTGCGTTGAGGTGCGGGAGAACTGAGTAGAAATCAGAAAGCAGAAAGCTAAAAGCAGAAGGCAGTAAGCAGAAGGCAG
>DATLVM010000436.1:0-26569 GCA_035577445.1 Pyrinomonadaceae bacterium | reverse complement strand
CGCGACGTTGCGGAATGCATTAAGAAATACTGCGAAGAGATGGGCGCGCAGGTTGAGATTGACGACGCCGGCGAGAAAGTGGGCGGTAATAGCGGCAACGTCATTGCCCGGTTCTCCGGCACGCTGACCGGCACGCCAACCATCATGATGAGCGCGCACATGGACACAGTCGTTCCCGGCGAAGGCGTTAAGCCCGTCGTCGAGGGCGACATCATTCGTACGGATGGGACCACCGTTCTCGGCGGCGACGATAAGAGCGGCTGCGCAGTGATCATCGAAGTGATTCGCTGCCTTCAGGAACAGAACATTCCGCATGCGCCGATTGAAGCAATCTTTTCAATCTGCGAAGAAGTCGGCTTGCTCGGCGCGAAGAACGTTGACGTATCAAAGATCAAGGCGAAGTACGGCATCGTTTTCGATTCAGACGATCCCGGATTTCTTTTCACCAAAGGGCCGTCGTCGAATCACATGGAGTTCAAGATTCACGGTCTGGAATCGCATGCCGGCGTGGCGCCCGAAGAAGGAATCTCCGCCATCAAGATTGCCGCCGAAGCTCTCGCCGTGATGAACCTTGGCCGCATCGATCCGGAAACGACGGCGAACATCGGCCAGATCGAAGGCGGCATGGCCACGAACATCATCCCGAACCTCGTCGTGCTGAAAGGCGAAGCGCGCTCGCACAGCGAAGAGAAACTCGAAGGACAGACCGCGCACATGAAGAAATGCCTCGAAGACGCAGCCGCGAAATACCAGGTCACCGTTGAGGGCAAAACAACAAAGGCTTCGGTCGAGTCTCATGTCGAGCGCGACTATTCATCGATGGACGTGCCCGACAGCTCGCACGTCGTGCAGCTAGTCATCCAGGCTGCTCGTCGCATGGGCCTGGATGTGAAGACCATGGCGTCGGGCGGAGGTTGCGACGCGAACGTCTTCAATCGCAAAGGCATCGAGTGCGCCAACCTCGGCACCGGCATGCGCGCGATTCACACCGTGAAGGAATGGCTCGATGTGAAGGACATGTACGCGTCGGCCGAGATGACTCTGGAGATCATGAAGCTGAACGGCGAGATGGCGACGAAGTAGGCCGTGGCACAGACTTCAGTCTGTGCTTGTCCGGCTCACAGACTGAAGTCTGTGCCACACAAATGCGCTGGACCCACATCACCATCAATTGCAGTAACCTCGAACGTTCGATCGACTTCTACACAAACCTGTGCGGGCTCACGATGGTTCGCGATCGCCGCCTCGAAGGCCGGCACAACGTTTGGCTCGGACCGCCAACGAAGGAAGGCGAAGATCCTCTCTTCGTCCTCGTGATTGTCCAGGACGAAATCAAGTTTCGGCTCGATCACTTCGGCTTTCAATGCGATTCGCGCGAGGAAGTCAATCGCATCGCTCAACTCGCCCGCGAACAGAACATCCTGGTTGAACCTCCGACCGATCTCGGCGGCATCGTCGGCTACTTCACCATGATTCGCGATCCGGATGGACACCTCGTCGAGTTCACTTTCGGCCAGCCATTGAAGGGTTTAAGCTGACAGCGAATGGCTGACTCTCAATCCGCATTTCGCGCCGGATACGTTGCGCTCATCGGACGTCCCAACGCCGGCAAATCCACTTTGTTGAATCGGTTGGTGGGCGAGAAGATCGCCGCCGTTTCGAACAAGCCACAGACTACGCGCTTTAAGATTCAAGGTGTCATCACGCGGCCCGAAGGCCAAATCGCTTTGGTCGATACCCCCGGCGTGCACAAGCCGGGTTATGAACTGAATCGACGCATGATGTCGGCGGTGCACGACGCGCTGCTCGGCGTTGACGTCGTTTGTTTGATTCGCGATGCATCGGCGCCGACCGGCAATGGCGATCGGTTCGTGCTCGATCTCGTGAAAGAATCGGACAAGCCTTCGCTGCTGTTGCTGAACAAAACTGACAAGCTCAAAGACAAATCAAAGCTGCTGCCGATAATCGAATCGTATCAAGCGCAGCATGACTGGCGGGCAATCGTCCCAATCTCAGCGCTGAAAGGCGATCAGCTTGATGCGCTCATTAATGAAATCACTAAGCAACTGCCCGAGAGTGAGCCCATCTTCTCGGAAGATGAATTAACCGACCAGTCGATGCGCGTGCTGGCGGCCGAGATCGTGCGTGAGAAAATTCTGGAGACTACGGGCGAAGAAATTCCTTACGTCACCGCCGTCGTGACCGAACGTTGGGAAGAGGTGCGCGAAGACTTCACGCGCATCTACTGCACGATTTTCGTCGAACGTGAATCGCAGAAAAAGATCATCATCGGACACGGCGCGCAGCGGCTGAAGCAGATTGGCATGCGCGCGCGGAAACAGATTGAAGAACTACTCGGTCATCGTTGTCATCTCGAACTGTTCGTGAAGGTGGAAGAGGACTGGCGCGAGCGTGGCCACCTGCTGGATGAGATGGGGCTCGGCCGATGAGCCAGAAGCAATGGTTCGCGTTCGACGTGAGTACGAAGCCGGAAAATCGCGAAGCGATTGAATACGGCTTGATGGAAGCAGGTGCGCTCGGAACTGAGACCGTCGATTCGGAGAGTGATGTTCGCATCACCGGCTATTTCGCCAGTCCGGTTGATGAAAAGAAAGTTCATAGCGCCCTGGTCGATGCATGGCGGATTTACAACCAGGTTCCGAGCGAAATCGATCGGGTCAATTTCAAAGTGCGCGCAGTCGCGGATCGCGATTGGCTGGCCGATTGGAAGAAGTCCTGGCAACCGGTTCAGGTTGGGCGATTCATCGTCGCGCCACCTTGGTTAGTGTCAGTACCTGGAGCGGTCGTGTCAGAACCGAGAGCGGTAGCGACCGGATCAAGTGTGTCGTCGGGGCCACTTGATCCCATCGCTACCGCTCCGGGTTCTGACACGGTCGCTCGCGGGACTGACACGATCGTCATTCAAATCAATCCCGGCATGGCTTTCGGCACGGGCACGCATGAAACCACGCGACTGTGCCTGAAAGCGATCGATGAGTATTACGAAGGCGGAAGCTTTCTGGACGTTGGCACCGGAACTGGCGTACTGGCTATTGCAGCGGCGAAGTGTCAGAAGCCTGACCGTGAGGGAGGGCAACTTGCAATTGGAGCATACGACGTTGATGCTGACGCGATCGAAATCGCAAAACAGAACGCGGAGCTTAACGGTGTCTGTGATGCGATCGACTTCCAGGTTGGCAGCGTCAATGAGACTACAGCCTCAGCGGATTTTGTCTGCGCGAATCTAACGGCGATCGTCATCGTTGAGTTATTACCGATGTTAGTCGGCGCGACGTGCGGAAGAATGGTCCTGTCAGGAATTCTCGATTCGCAGGAAGAGATGGTTAGATCGCGTTTAGCAGAGCTCGGCATCACCGAATTCGAAGTTGATCGCGACGGCGAATGGATCGCAATGGTGATCTAAAGAAATTAGCCACAGATGAACACAGATTTCACAGATAGGAAGCGACGCCTTGATCTATGTCTATCTGTGTTTATCTGTGGTTGATTCTAGCTTCAATATGACTCGTCGCAGATTCTACGCACCGCCAATCGCTTTCTCGCATGACGGACAGTCGGCGACGCTAAGCGCCGATGAGACCCGTCACCTGCGCGACGTGCTGCGCCTGCGGGTGGGCGATGAAGCTTATGTTTTCGACGGCGAGGGAAGAGAGTTTCACGGCTCTGTTAGCAACACTGACCGAAGCTCGTCGGTCGTCCGAATCTTTGAAGAAGCTCAACCACCGAGCCCTGAATCGCCGCTGAATCTCACGCTGGCTGTCGCTTTGCTCAAAGGCGAGAAGTTCGACGTGGTTGTGCAGAAAGCTGCCGAGCTCGGCGCTGCCTGCGTGGTTCCGCTAATAACTTCGCGGGCCGACGTCAGAATTCATAACCCGGAAGATGCGCAGAAGAAGCAGGCGCGGTGGCAACGAATTGCTTTGGAAGCGACCAAGCAATGCGGTCGAGCGAAGTTGATCAAGATCGATGCGCCGATCGCTTTCGCAGAATTCGTGGCGCGCCTGCCAGTTAATAATCAACTTTACCTGATGTTCTCAGAGCGTGATGGAATTCCGCTGGCGGACGCCGTTGATTCGATCGAGCAACCATCATCGGTGAAGGCAATCGTTGGTTCAGAAGGCGGTTGGACGGATGAAGAAATTCAGCAGGCGCACACGGCCCAATGGAAAATCGTGACTCTCGGCGGCAGAACATTGCGTGCGGAAACAGCGGCGATTACGGTTGCCACGTTGTTGCAGCATAGGTTTGGTGATTTGAAATAAGTATCGAATTGTCAGAAGCCGACCGTAAGGGAGGGCTACTTTCGATGCGTGCCCTCCCTCACGGTCGGGCTTCTGACACCGCGACGATCGCAATTCGATTCCCGCTGACGGCGATTCGCGTGATCCGCTTGATTCCTGATTTGGAAAAATCTCCAACCTCTGTCCATTTCTGGCCGGCAAACGGTCGAACCGCGTAGAGCTTCGAATCTTTGCCCATCAGCAAAGCTCCATTCAGCCACGCATAGTCCTCGACGCCGGGCAGCGTCTCGACAAAGGAAGCGATGGTGTGCGAACGCATATCGAAATACTTAATCTCCCAATGCTGATCGGAAATTTTGTGCACGAAACTGAATTGGTTTCGCTCCGGGACCTTGCGCAGGATGCGGCCGGGATTCTCGGCGACCATCTCTGACTTGCCCGTGCGCGTGTCCGCGATTTGCAGCGTGTTGGGTTTGCCGGTGGCCCCGAGAACGAATAGTGCCAGCGTGTGATCGTCGATCCAGTGGTGATAGCCAACGGGCTTCACGTTCTCCAGGATCAACGACGGCTGGCCGCCACCCGCGAGGGGAAACTTCCACAGCCTCTGCGTTCCATCTTTCTCAACCCTCACGACTGAAATGTTTTTACGGTCCGGCATCAGCGTCGGGGAATACTCGCTCTCAGGCGTGTTCGTGACCTGCGTTGTCTGGCCGCTCTTCAAGTCGTAACGGTAGATATCTGCCTGCCCATTTCTGATCGAGGTGTAGAGAATGTTGTGTCCGTCCGGCAGAAAGAACGGCTGATTGTTATAGCCGGGATAGTCGGTGATCTTCTTCGGCTCGGTGAAGTTCGGTTCGAGATCTTTAGTCTCTTTGTTTCTCTTGGCGCCAACCTCGAGCACGAAGATGTCACTGGCGGGCGGAGTCGCAGTTGGTGTCGGCGTTGGAGTTTGCGCCTGTCCGGATAAGAGCGTGACGGCGACAAAGGCAATATGTAGCGCGCCTTTTTGGATCAAACGAACGGTCCTTGGCATTATGAGCTTCATATAGCACGCCGTGGCGGGCGAGACAAACCGGCGCAAGTCACGCCTTGTCTTACGCGCTTGCGCCTGCGCCACTCGCTGTGTGATTATTGGAGTCGATGAAAGTCCTATTCCATAAACCTAAGTACCTGAGGAGCCGATAAGAGTGAAAGCGGAGTTGTCGCAGTTAATCGCTTTGCAAAATTCTGACACGAACATAAGAAGACTACAGGCAGAAATCGAAAGCATCCCTGAGAGGCGCGCCGAGATCGAAAGAGAATTCGATCAGCGCGCCTTTGAAATTCGCGATCTTGAACAGCGCCGCGATGCAGCGTCTACCGAGCGTGCCCGCCTGGAAACAGAGATTTTTGAGCATAAGCAACGCGCGGAGCGTGCCGACCGGAACCTGATGGCCGCCAAGAAGCCGGATGAATATACGGCCGCGATTCGCGAAGCCGATTCAGCGCGTAAACAGATTTCGGCCTTCGAGACGAACGTGCTCGAACAGATGGAAGTGTTCGAAGGCGCGGAAAAAGAATTGCAGGAGCGTGCGCCGGAAGTTGAGAAGCTGCGCGGCGAAATGGAAGCGAGCTTCAAAGTTTTCGACCAGCAGGTTCAGCAACAACAGAAGGAACTCGCACAAGCACGTCTCGATCGCGAACGTCTGCTGAAGGAGCTTCCAAAATCGATGAGCACGCTCTACGCTCGCATCAGCGCGCGCATACGCGATGGTGTGGCTGTCGCCGAAGCGCGTAACGGCGCGTGCACCGCGTGCTATATGGCGCTGCGCCCGCAAATCATGGCGGACGTGCGTCGGGGCGACGAAGTGATCACCTGCGACAACTGCAATCGAATTCTTTACTACAACCCTGACAGGGCCGCGCATCCGGCCGCGGTCTAGCTAACCTGGTTTGATGAAGAGTGTCACGGTCGTCTCGCCCGTGAGTCACGCGCAAGATGCGCGGGCCACGAGATGTCCCGAAATCCTCCCGCTGTCCCTATCGTGCTGAGTGAATCATGAATCGGTTTGTCGGACTGGCTCTGATTATCGGCGGCATCTGTCTGGTGTTCGTCGGGTTGCTGTTCTATAGCGGCTGGCTTTCGTGGTTCGGGTGCTTGCCGGGCGACATTCGCTACGAGAGCGATAACGTGCAAGTCTATGTGCCGATTGTTTCGATGCTGATCGTCTCGGTTGTCCTGAGTCTTTTGTTCTATTTATTGCGGCGATTCTTTTGAACTTCCATCAATCGATAAGCTTCATCGCGTTTCAAACCGAGTTCGCGCGCGGCTTGCTTCAGAGCAGTCTTTGATTCAATTCCTTCGCGTACTAATTCATCAATTCGAGCAGCCAGCTTTTGCGATGACGAAGCCGCCGGTTTAGTCGTCGATTCCCGATTGGCTGATTCGCCGCTAATCATCAAGACGATCTCCCCGCGAACTTTTTCCGGCTGTGAGAACGCTTCCGCTAATTCACTGAGCCGCCCGCGCGCGAATTCCTCATGCAGCTTCGTCAGCTCGCGCGCGATAACTGTCTCGCGATTCCCGAGTACGTCCATCGCATCGCGCAGAGTCGCGCTGATCCGATGCGGCGCTTCATAAAAAATAAGCGTCGCGGGAATCGCTGCGAGTTCTTCCAGCTTCGCGCGTCTGGCATTCGCTCGTGCCGGCAGGAAACCCGCGAAATAGAACTGGTCCGTCGGTAGACCTGACGCGGCCAGCGCGGTCACGACTGCCGCCGCGCCGGGAATTGGCACGACCGAAATTCCTTTTTCAATCGCAGCGTTGACCAGGCGAAATCCGGGATCGCTAATCAGGGGCGTCCCCGCATCAGACACCAACGCGACGCTTTCCCCCGATTCAAGAACCGAACAGAGCTCTTCGGCACGTTCGCGTTCGTTGTGTTCGTGATAGCTGATGGTCTTTGTTTCAATGCCGAAGTGATGCAGAAGCTTGCTGGTGTGCCGAGTGTCCTCGCACGCGATGAGATCGACTTCGCGCAGAATGCGTAGCGCTCGCTGGCTAATGTCTTCGAGATTGCCGATCGGCGTCGCCACGATGTAGAGAGTTCCGCTCACAGCGAGCGCATTGTGACATTCTGAACGTCACCAATGAAAGGATCTCCCTCTCCCGTTGGGAGAGGGCTGGGGTGAGGGGCGAAGCTACGATAGAAACACTATAGATTTGTTTCTGTTTTCTGTGTCAGAACCGAGAGCGGTAGCGACCGGATCAAGAAGTCCCGCTGGGTTTCTAAGGTTCGTCCTGATCCGGTCGCTACCGCTCTTGGTTCTGACACAGAAGGGACGCCCCTGATCCCCAACGGTCTCTGCTTGATTAGTTAGGTGTGTTATTACCCTCCCAAAGCGAGAAGGAATCAGCACAAACAAGAAAAGGCCCCGCACCCTAGCAAGGAGGGCGCAGGGCCATGTCGAAGGCGCATGTTATCGACGATTCCTAAATCGAATCATCGCCAGCTTGAACTTAGTAACGCATGTTCAAGCCATACGCATCGGCAATCACGTGCAGGCTCGATCTGATGTCGGCCAGGTCAGAATCCACGTTGGCGCTGCCTGTACGTAAGCGCAGATAACGATCGAGCTGAATGCCTCGATCAAGCACCGCCCGCGCTTCATCCCGGCTGTTACTCAGATCAAAGTCACCACGCATGTTTCGTCTCAGGTTTCTAACCGCGTTTCGAAAATCGCGGGTTTCGACCACGGCGGTTGAGTCAACATTCCTGACCCAGAACAGTCCGCCGAGCACGCGGCGCTGCCGGCCCGCGTTCAAATCGCTTTCCAGCCTTGCGCTCGCATTCTCTAATCGCGCGACCGCGTCGCGAACATCACGCCTGTCGAATCTGTTGTAATTGTTTCGCTCGTAAATTTGTGCCGACGCTACTACGGGTAGCGCGCAAATTAGAAGAGCGGTCGCCAAAAGGATTCTTAATGTGTTTCGTCTCACTTTATTCACCTCCCTGTTGTACAGTTCGGGGAAAACTAATCCATTGATGCGATGAACAGTTTACCGCGAGAGTGCGCCGAGCAATTGAATTGCCCTTCGATCGCAACAAAGATCTTCAACTCTTAAGGTTTATGTAAGCTGGAGCGAAGGGAGTCTTAAGATTTGGCGAGGATCGCCACATGACGCTGCAATTCCGACTCAGTCAGATTCGATCGTTCATCGTCCGTAACGATTAGCCACTGAGGCGATCCTTTGGCTGAACTTATAAGCAGCAGTTCAAGGTTCAAGCGCGGACGCCCGAGATGTTTGATGTTCGCGCACGCGAGGCCATTCCCGCGCACGACACCGTCGCGCGGCGCGCGCGGCCAGCCGCTCTCGATCGTCAGCGCGCGCACGCCTTTCTTGAGAACCAGTTGCCGGCCCACCATGGTCGCCGAACCGCGTTTGAAGCGATGATCCTCGTGACGCTCGATCTGAATTGCCGACCCCGCACGGTTCGCATCTGCGGCGAGTGCCAAAACCGCATCGTGCAGCCAATCAGTCGCCGCACTGCGCAGCAGATCATTGCGACGCCGCAGATCGAGATAACGCGCAATGTCCGCCCGGCCTGAGGCGCGCGCACGCCGCGTCGCTTCGGCCAGGGCCAGCTCCCACGCATCGTCGAGTTCAGTCATCGAATCACGAGTTGCGATCCTATCTGGAGCGCGAGCAGCGACCAATCGAGTTTAATCATAGGGGGGATTCTTTGACCCCGTCGCTCTGACTAAAACGGCTTGATGTTATCATGCCGAACCATTTAACTCTCCAGATAGAATTTTGATTTAGCCCCGGCGAATGTTGCTGATGAAGTCTCTGCGCGCTCGAAACATCACATCGGTTTGCATGCTCATCGCGGTGTTTGCGGCAGTGGCGTGGACGCAAGCGCGAAAGCCCGCGCGCGTTCAGCCCAAGGTTGATGGAAGGCGTCCGCGGCTGGTGCTGCTCATCGTGGTCGACCAGTTTCGTTATGACTATCTCACGCGCTTTGGCGATCTGTTTGGGTCGCGCGGCCTGGGACGTCTCATGCATCGCGGCGCTGACTGGACGCACGCGAATTTCGATCACGTGCCGACGTTCACCGCGCCGGGCCACGCGGTGTTCATGACCGGCGCTTATCCATCGCAAACAGGCATCATCGCTAACGACTGGTACGAACAAGACACCGGCCGAAGAGTCAAATCGATCACTGACGACAGCACGAAAGGAATCGCCGGAAAACCAAATGATTCAGGCAAGAGCCCGCGCCGCCTTTTGTGCTCGACCGTTGGCGATGAGCTGAAACTTGCCGACAACGATCTCTCGAAAGTCATTGGCATCTCAGCCAAAGATCGTGCGGCGATTCTGCCCACGGGTCGTCGCGCGAACGCCGCTTATTGGTTCAGCACCGACAACGGCAACATGATGTCGAGCACTTATTACTTTAATGATGTGCCTGAGTGGGTGACTCGCTTCAACGGCCGCCGCATGGCCGACAAGTGGTTTGGCGCGCGCTGGGACCGTTTGTTTCCAAACGAAGCTGAATATCTGAAACGAGCGGGGAAGGACGACGTGCCCTGGGAGAACCTCGATAAGTCTTCAAACGATACGAACTTTTTTCCGCATGTGATAACCGGCGGCGCCAAAGCTCCGGGCCGTGCATTCTACAAGGCACTCGACTACACACCGTTCTCGAATGATCTGCTCGTGGCCTTCGCAGAAGAGGCAATCACAAATGAAAAGTTGGGCGCTGATGACGACACGGATTTTTTGTCCGTAAGTTTCTCGGCGAACGACTACGTTGGTCATCGCTTTGGGCCTTACAGCCAGGAATTAATGGATATGACCTTGCGCGTCGATCAGCAGATTGGAACACTGCTCGATTTTGTTGATGCGCAGGTTGGTTTGCAGAACACGGTCGTAGTCTTCACCGCCGACCACGGCGCGGCGCCGGTACCTGAAGAGGCGGCGCGGAGAAATCTTCCCGGCCATCGCTATCAAAAACAAGATCTCTACAAGTTGGTTGAGGCGGCCCTCGAAGCCAAATACGCGCGCAAGGATCGCCCGGCAAAGGATTACATTCGCAACTTCACCAACAAAGGCGAGACCGAATTCGGCTTAATTAACGGCAACTTTTATTTGAATCGTGCGGCGCTGGCGCGTGACGGCATCGATTTAGATGAGTGCGAGCGCGTCGTGGGTGAAGCCGCGATGAAGTTTCCCGGCGTAGCCCGTTATTTCACGCGCACGCAGCTTGAAACTAAACGGATTTCGCCGAGTGATACGGTCGCCCGCAAGGTCCTAAACGGCTTCTACCCACAACGCAGTGGAGATGTTATCGTTGTGACCGAGCCATACACCATTATTTTCGATCTCCCCGATGACTCGACTGATCCGCGTTCGACTGCGACGCATGGATCACCTTACAGTTACGATACGCACGTGCCGTTGATTATCATGGGGAGAGATTTCCAGCCGGGCCGCTACACGCAGCGGGCCACGCCGGCCGATATCGCGCCGACGCTCGCGAAAGTGCTGCAAATCACGCCCCCAAGGTGCTCGATCGGTAGAATTTTATCGGAGGGAATCCCGCGGAAACCGGCGCGATAGTGCCCGCACTCACTTGCTTCATGAATATACCTTTCATTAATCGTCGCACGATCGTCTGCGCTTTGTTGTTTGCTTTATCGCTTGGCACGTTTGCCATTGCTGAAAGTGTGGGCGCGCAGGATGCCCAGTTGCCAAAGCCGACCGGCCACATCAATGACCTCGCCGATGCGCTCGACTCAACATCCAGGCAACGTCTCGAAACTGTGCTCGAGAATCTGAAGCAGAAAATCGGCATTCAGTTCGTCGTCGTCGTGATCAAGAGCGCGGGCACTCAGGATCTCTATGACTACTCGCTGCGTGTGGCGAACGATTGGAACGTCGGCGCGCCGGCCACCAAAGACAAGAGCATCCTGCTGCTAGTCGCAGCCGACACCGGCAAGTTCTTTACGCAGATAAGTCGCAGCGCGCGCCTGTCTCTGCCCGAAGGCGTGGTGGGTGATATGGGGCAACACATCCGCCAAAAGATTGAGGGGGGTGGAGTGAGCGTCGCGCTGTTCGATGGAATCCGAACGTTTGTGAATTCCGTGGGCGAGTCGGCCAAGTTCGATTTTGCGTCGCTTGATACGCAGAATGGCGAAGTTGAGATTGCGCAGCAGCAGCGGCCTCGGACAGTGCAAAGCCCGGTTCCTGAACCGAGCGCGAATCCTGAACCGACTCCGACCGCGACACCTGAATCTACTCCAGTGGTTGTCGCGACGCCCGAGCCAAGGGCAACCGCAACGCCTGAAGGAACTCCATCGGCAACGCCTGCGCAAACGCCATCGCCGGAAGTAGGCCCGAGTGCAACTCCAGCAGAGCAGCCGGCGGAAACTCCCACAGCAAAACCGACTGCAACTCCAGCGGCCTCTCCGGAACCAAGCGAGACGCCTTCGCCCGTTGCAACTGCAACACCGATCGAGACTCCCGCCGCGGAAAGCTCGCCGGCCGCGACGCCTAAGCCGACCGAAAAAGTTGCGAGCAATTCACGGCCGTCGCGAACTCCCTCGACCAAGTCATCAGCGTCGCCCTCGCCGGCAGATCCTGAGGATGAGAAAGAAGAAGTCGAACTCGTTTTGACGCTTCCCGCCAATCAGCGCGTCGACAAGTTGAAAGCATTCATCGCAGCGCATCCGACGTCGGTGGCCGCGCCGCGGGCGAAGGAATTGATCGTCGTTGCTTACGCGATGGTGGGCGATCAGAAAATGCAAGCGGGCGACGTGAGCGGCGGTCTCGAACAGTTTCGCCTGGTGATTGCCGAAGCGCCGCCGGACATGAACGACCGTCTGTTTACAGACGTAATTGCGCGGATTCCGATGAACCTTTTCTTCCGCGGTCAGCGCCAGGCAGCAAATGAATTCGCCGTTCAGGCGGAAGCTTTGGCCAAAGGCAACGCGAAGCGTCTGCTCGCGCTGGCGGAGTTCTACGTCAACATCGAAAAAGCGAAAGATGCCGCGCGTCTCGCGGAAACGGCGATTCAGCTCGCGCCTGATTCGGCCGCTGCGCATCAAGCGCTGGGGGCGGCACGCCACATCGATCTCAGGTTGGATGAAGCCGAAACTGAATACGCGCGCGCCTTGTCGATCGATGCGAAATCAGGCGCCGCGCGCATTGCGCTCGCCGATTTGAAACGCGCGAGCGGCAAGCCTGCAGAAGCGCTCGCGCTCTATCGCGAACAGCTTCAGGCTGAGGCGAAAAACAAGTCAGCGCGCGCGGGTGTGGTCGTGTCGCTGCTCGAACTCGGCAAGAAGGATGAAGCCGAGGCTGAGTTGGAGAAGGCGCTCGGCGATAAGGACCAATCGCAGAACCTGCCGCTGTTGGTCGGCGCGGCCTACTGGTATCTGGCGCACAACGACGCCGTCCGCGGTCTGGATCTGGCGCAGAAGGCCGTTACGATCGAGCCGCGTTATTCATGGGCGCAAGTCGCGTTTGCGCGCGCGCTGCTCGCCGACAGGCGGCCAATGGAAGCGGAACGCGCGTTGAGGTTTGTTCGTCAGTTCAGCAGGTTCCCGACGCTCGATTACGAATTGGCAACCGTGCTCGCGTCGATGGGTCTGTACGATGAAGCTGCGCTGGAGTTGGTGCACACGTTTGGTTTGAAGAAGGGCGAGATCGAAACGAAGCTCGCCGGCCGCACGGCGGCGCATGCCGGCAGCTTCACCGATTTACTCGCGCCGGAAAGACGCGCCGCGATCTTTCAAACCGCGCCAGCAGACTCTGACGCAAACGCGCGGATGTTGAAATCGCTGATGGCCTTCAATGCGGCGCTCGACGTAGTCTCACCCAATGAAGACGATCTGATTGCAGTCGCGCAGGAATTCATCAAAGGCAATGATGCGATGAAGACCTATCGCCAAATCTATGTGGCCGAGAAGTTCATCAAGAAAGGCGTCGCGCTGTCGACCGTCGTCGATCTGATGGATCAAGCAACCAGCGGAGTAGAAGCCGCGCTTAATGTTCCCGCGGCCACCGTGGCCGTCCAGCCGTCCGAGATCGGCGATGTGCGCGCCCGCGCCTTATCGCAAGGGTCAACACCCGACATCCCCACTGCGCCGCGCGCCGCCCTGTCGGGATTGCTTCGTGGACGAATTGAAGACCTGGCCGGGCTCGCGCTCTTTAACCTGGACAAGCCCGCGGAAGCGGCGACGCGTTTGCGCCGCGCAGTTAACGTGGCCACTGAGGGCACGCCGTTGTGGCGATCGTCGATGTGGCACTTGGGCGCAGCCTTGGAAGCGAACGGCAAGAGCGATCAGGCGCTGCTCTACTACATCAAGAGCTACGTCAGCGGTCCGCCGGATCCTGCTCGTCGATCGGTGATCGAAACTGTCTATAAGAAAGTGAACGGCACGCTTGACGGACTTGATGACAAGATCGGGCCCGGCTTTGCAGCCGCGAGCGCGAGTCCGACGCCGTCGCCTGAATAATAGACAAGCGATAAAGAATGAAACCCGCAGGCTTCGCGGAAGCTTGCGGGTTTCTGTTTTAGGTGTGTAATGACTCCGCCTAGTTCTTCACCGGCTTACCATCCGCATCGTACTCCTGAACGGTGCCGTACTTGGCGAGGATCGTTCGGGTCTTGCTCGCATCGCCAACCGCGACCACTTGCAGGTGGCCCATGTCGATGTACTTCTGCGCGACGCGCTGCACGTCGGCATCGGTAATCGCCATGATCTTCGCCGGATAAGTGTCCCAGTAATCCGCCGGCATGTCGTAAAGTTTCAGAATCACGATGTTGTTGAGCAGAGCTGCCGGCTGTTCCAGCGACAATGCGAAGCTGCCGACGATCGCGCGCTTGGCATTCTCGAGTTCAGTTGCCGTGACCTTTTCATCGCGCATGCGATTCAGCTCGTACATGAACTCTTTCATCGCACCTTCAGTCACGTCGGTGCGCACTTCTGAACTGGCGTTGACCGTGCCGCGATATTTTGAGCCCCCGAAGTTGCTGTACGCGCCATAGGTGTAGCCTTTGTCTTCGCGCAGGTTCATGAACAAGCGCCCGGTCGGGCCGCCACCGAGAATCTGATTCATCACGTTTACCGCAAAGTAATCAGGATTTGTGCGTTCGATGCCGAGGGCGCCGAGTTGCAGCACCGTCTGGACCGAGCCGGGCCGATTGATCAACTGAATCTGGGCTGATCCTTGCGCGGGTGCCGCGGGAACATTCGTAGCCGGCACGTCGCCTTTTTCCCAACCGCCGAAGGCCTTCGTGAGTTTCGGCATCAGTTCCTTCAACGTCACGTCGCCGACGATCGCCAATATCGCGTTGTTCGGGCGGTAATACTTTGCATGGAACGCTGCGAGATCATCTGACTTGATTTTTCTGATCGAATCCATTGGCGGCGTCAACATGCCCGCCGGGTGGTCGCCGTAGATGGCTCGCTGAAAACGCTCTTGCGCGAGGAACTGCGGAATCGATCGCTGGAACATCATCTGCTGAAGCTGCCGCGCCTTGTACTTATCAACCTCTTCTTGCGGGAAGGTGGGATTCAGGATGACATCCGCGAACAGATCCAGCGCTTGATCCAAATTGTCCACCAGTCCGGAAACGTTGACGTTCGCGGTGAACGAAGCGAGACCTGAGTTCGCTCCGAGGGTTGCGCCGATCGTGTCCGTTTGTTCAGCGATGTCTTTGCTCTTGCGCGTCTTCGTCCCTTCGCGCAACAACGCCGCGGTGAAAGTCGAGAGTCCGTGGTAATCAGCGGGATCAGAGAGGCCGCCGCTCAATACGACCATCTGCATCGAGAAGGTCGGCACGCGATGACTCTCCAGGAGGATCACGCGCAAGCCATTCGGCAGCGTTGCTTCCTGTCCCTTCGGCAATTTCACCTTCAGGATTTCTTTGTTGACCGGCGCCTTGCCCTTAATGTCCGCGCCTTTCATCGATGGGCCCTGCTGGGCGGGCGCGCCACCGCGCTGGGCGACGGCAAACGAAACCGCGAGCGCAATCAGCGTTAACGTGGCGAATGTTTGATGAATAAATTTTTTCATGATGGTTACTCCTTACTGTTGCGTTGTTGCCGCGGCCGGTTTTGGCTTGGGAACTGTGATGACGACCGTGCGGTTCGTTGGCACCAAATACTTGTTCGCCACGCGCTGCACGTCCGCTTTCGTTACGGCGTCGACTTTGGTGAGCCGCGTATTGATGAGATTTACGTCGCCATAGTACGCAGTCCATGTGCCGATGTTTACCGAACGACCAATCGAGCTTTGCAGTCCGTTGATGAAATTGCGGCGGGTCGTGTTCTTCGCTTTCTGTAATTCCCAATCAGCGATGCCGTCCTTCTTCAACCGCTCGACTTCATCGTAGATCGCCTTTTCGACGTCATCGGTCTTTACGCCCGAGCGAAGCGTTGCCGATGTGTAGAGCGCGCCGGTGCCGACTTTCTCGTCCATGACTCCGCCGACGTTCGTCACCATTTGCTTGTCCTTCACCAGTGCCTGGTAGAGACGCGAGCTTTGTCCGCTTTGAAGCGCCGCCGACAAAACCTGCAACGCATAGAAGTCTGCCGTATTGCCCGGCACGGCCTTGAAGCCGATATCGATTTGCGGCAGGCGGGCCAGCGCATCTTCGACTGTCGCGCGCCGCTCAGCAGTTTGCGCCGGCTCGGTCATGTCGACCGCCGGCGGATCGGGCTGGCGCGGAATGCTCTCGAAACTTTGTTTGATCTTCTTCAGTGCGTCGGCCGTCTTGAAATCACCAACCAGCACCAGCACAGCATTGTTCGGTGCATAGTACATCTTGAAAAACGACGCAACGTCTTCGACGCTCGCGGCGTTGAGATCATCCATCGAACCAATCACGGTGTGCTTATAAGCAAAGTTGTCGTAGATCAAACCCTGCTGCACTTCGCTGCTTTGGCCGTATGGTTGATTGTCCACGCCGAGACGCCGCTCTTCCTGCACGGCATTGCGTTGGTTATCGAGGTTTGCTTTGTTGATAACCAGGCTGCGCATGCGGTCCGCTTCGATGAACAGCGCCATATCAAGCTGGTTCGACGGCAGAGCTTCGAAATACGTTGTGCGGTCTTCATTCGTCGTGCCGTTCATGGTGCCGCCGTTGTTGAAGATCAAGAGATACTGTTCGCCCGTGCCGACGTTCTCGGAACCCTTAAACATCATGTGTTCGAAGAGGTGAGCAAAGCCGGTGCGGCCCTGTCGTTCGTTGCGCGAACCGACCTGGTAAGTGATGTCGAGAGCAATAACTGGAGTGCTGTGATCCTCAACGGTGATGACGCGCAGGCCATTGGCGAGGCGCGTCTCCTTCACGTCAACGTGCGGATTGCGACTTTGCGCGAGCGCGATCCCGGTGAGCGCGAACAGAATCATCGCGCTGAGCAATTTGTGATGCAGTCTCATGCGGTAAACTCCTGTCTAGATTTCCGAGAGCAATTCGTTTGATTGTTACATCCAGGAACGACTCAGGGCGTCCGTGGTTGGCTGGCTGGTAAGCCTTGACGCTCAGAATCTATGCGGCAGCGGCACGACTGTCAAGCAGGCAAAGCGATTCGCGCGAGCGTGTTCTGCTCTCCAGATTCGCTTCCAGGCTGCGGTATTTCGCGGCAACCGCACCGCCGTCGCCGCCATCCAAGACCGTGCCCAGGGTTGCTTCAGAGGATCGCAGTTTCAGAACGGGGAGCGGTAGCGACCCGATCAAGCATGACCAGACAGGTTCTTGATCCCGTCGCTACCGCTCCGGGTTCTGAAACTTAATTAACTCGACACGCCGCGATTGCCTCAGAAGCTGGCTGTTAACCGTTACGTACAACTATAATGTTCGCTCTTCAGAAAATTCGTATGTTCAAATCAAGACTCTCCTTTAGCTTTGCGGCTATTGCGCTTCTGATTTCAGCTTTAGTATCGACCGCCGCCGCGCAACAGCCCGCCGCCGCTTCGCGTTACGACGTCACCAACTATCGCATCGAGGCGCAGTTGACCCCGGACGAGCACACGCTGCGCGCGGGCGCCGACATCACGTTCGTGCCGGCCGACGCGACGCGTTCGGTCGTGTTTGAGCTGAATGGATCGCTGCACGTTGATAGCGTGGAAAAGAACGGGAAGGCGCTCACCGGATTTGTGCAGGACGCAGTCGGAGCCGGCGCCGTCGGTCCCAACGTCAGAATCGATCTCGGAGAGGTCGTGCCCGCGAATCAGCCTGTGACGATCCGCATTCGTTGGAGTGGCGCGCTGACTTCGCCGGAAGGCGGCCCGCTGGCGACGAAGCGTCTCGCGTACGTTGGCCCTGAAGGATCTTACTTGATGTATGCGTCGCGCTGGTTTCCGTTTCACGATTACGCAGCGGACCGGGCGACCGCGGACGTTACGATCATTGTGCCAACCGGAATGCAGGTTGGAGGCATCAGCGACGAAGCAGTAACCCCTCAGGTCGATAGCAAGAACGGCACGTCGCGATTTCATTTCGTGAATAAGCAGCCGATCCTGATCGGCAACTTCATCGCGGGAACTTATGTCGCCAAGACACTGCGCATGGGACGTTACGAGCTGCAATTCTTTGTGAAGCCCGGCAGCGAAGGCCGCATCTCGAATTTTGGCGAGTTGATGGGCCATGCGCTCGAGTTCTACACGAAGGAATATGGCGCGCCGGCATTCGGCAATCGTTTCATTATTGCCCAGACCGATGATGAGACGATGGATGCGTATTCAGGCCCGGGCATGCTCTTCCTCGCGTCTAAGTTTTTTGATAACCCGCGCGGTGCTTCCGATGAACGGATGCAGCGCGAAGTCGCATTTCAATGGTGGGGACAGACGGTGGGCTTAAAGTCGTTCGACGATGCGTGGATTTCTCAGGGCTTGGCCGAATGGAGCGGCTTTGCGTTGCGCGAATCGACGATGAACGGCGCGCAACTAGACGCGGCCCAGCGCGAAGAGCAGGAGCGCGCGCTGACCTTTGAACAGACTTCATCGATCGTGCGCGCGCCCTCGGCGTTGGACGATCAGTCGGCCGCGTATCAATCGATCGTTTACTACAAGGGCGCGATGGTGTTTCGCATGTTGCGCGAGACGCTGGGTAAAGAGAAATTCAACGAACTGCTGCGCAAGTTCCTCGATCAATATCGCAACAAAAGCGCGTCGATCGATGATTTCGAACGGGTGACGACGCAGGTCGCCGGCCGCAACATGCGCTACTTCTTCGCGCAGTGGGTTGAAGGCACGGGCGTGCCGGAATTCAGCGTGGATTACCAGATCATTCGCACGCGCGCGGGCAAGTTCCGGACGCGCGGCACCGTGCGCCAGACGTTTGAAAACTTGCACATGCCGGTCGAGGTGACCCTTCATTCAGAAGGAAACGATCAGCAGACGAAGACGATATATCTCGACGGCAGGAGCGAGGACTTTGACTTTGAATCAAGCGGTCAGCCGATCAGCGCCGAAGTCGATCCGAACGACAAAATCCTGCGCATGTCCGACGATCTCAAAATCTCGATCGTCGCGCGGCGCGGCATCGAGTTGTTCAAAGAAGGCCAGTACGCTGAAGCCCAGCAGCAAATGGAGTCGGCGCTGAAGCTCGATCGTAACAGCGCCTGGATCTATTACAACCTGGGGCTGGTGTATTTCGAGCAGAAGAACTGGCAGCTGGCGTTGGATAATTTTCAGGCCGCGCTCGACAGCAGCAACAACAAGCCGGCGTGGATCGATACGTGGGCGCGCATCAAGCGCGGCAACGCGTACGATGCGAAAGGCGATCGCGCGAAAGCCGTGAATGAATATCAGAAGGCCGTCCAGGCCGGCAGCAACTACGATAACGCGCAGGCCGTGGCGAAGAAATTCATCAACACGCCTTACGATCCGAAAGCTCCCGCCGAGCAGGCGCAAAACGCGCCAGGTAATTGAGGTTTTGAAAACGCGTGACAAACACGCACTTTTCAAGGTAGCCTTTTCATATGAGTTCAGTGGTTAAAATTCAAGCCGAGATTGAAAAGCTCACGCCTACCGAGAGACGTCAGCTCGAAGATTGGTTTGCTGAGATGCAAGCCGATGCATGGGACGCGCAGATCGAAGAAGATATTAAGGCGGGGCGTCTCGATCATTTGATTGCCCAAGCTGAAGCCGATATTGCGGCCGGTCGAACCAAGCCTCTCGATGAAGTCCTTAACGACGAGTGAATTTTGGGAATGCTACTCTCGGCTACCGGCTGACGTTAAGAAGCTCGCTCGGCGTTCCTATAACACCTGGACCGAAGATCCCAAACACCACTCGCTTCACTTCAAAAAAATTGGTCGTGTGTGGTCTATCCGAATCGGCTTGCACTATCGCGCCTTGGGATTGTCAAAGGACGACGCGGTCGAGTGGTTTTGGATTGGTCATCATCACGAGTACGATCGGATCTTACGGTCCGGCGTTGTGCAATAGCTGTCGGTGGTGTTGATGGAAAATCAATCCTTACCTTCTCGACAACTCAAACCTGAACAAGCTGCTGCTGCGCACACGCTCGACCGGCACGTCTCAGTTACTGCCGGACCGGGCGCGGGGAAGACGTTCGTCCTCGTCGAGCGTTACCTGGAAATTCTCCGCACAAGAAAAGTTTCCGTCGACAACATCGTCGCGATTACGTTTACAAATCGCGCCGCGAATGAAATGCGACAGCGCGTCCGTGAGCGGATCGATGGGCTGTTGCGAACTTCATCCGCAGGTGAACGACAGACGTGGCTGCGACACAAGCGCACGCTGGAAGGCGCGGTCATCACCACGATTCACGGTTTCTGCTCGCGCCTGTTGCGCGAATTTCCCGTCGAGGCTGACATCGATCCGCAGTTCGTTTTGCTCGACGAGCATCAAGCGGCGATGTTGCTCGAGAGTGTCGTTGAGGAAACAGTCGCCGACGCGATCCATCACGGTGGCGAAGCTATTGTTCGGTTCGCTGAAGGCACGGGTCGCGCAGCCCTGGCGACCGCGCTTATCGAATTGTTCTTGAAGTATCGCGGAGAGGGTTTAGCGCTGCGGAACATCGAGAAGCTGACGACAGCCAATCACGCTTCACGCGCTGACTACGACGCAGCGTTAAAACAACTCGAGGCGACGAT
Source organism: Pyrinomonadaceae bacterium (assembly GCA_035577445.1). Lineage (GTDB taxonomy): Bacteria > Acidobacteriota > Blastocatellia > Pyrinomonadales > Pyrinomonadaceae > UBA11740. The sequence goes on along the minus strand of DATLVM010000436.1, from coordinate 6,191 downwards.
GGCTGAGTTCTTTTCGGTGCGGCTCAGCAAAGCCGCCGCAGACAAACGCGCAAAGGCCATGGACGCGTGGCCGGCGTTACGATCCCTCCTGGGCCAACCGCCGAACGAAAAAACTATCGCGGCTTACACGCAGGGGATTGAAGACCTTTGGGCGGCGCGCCCGCCAAAGAATGCGCATCCGATAGTCGAACGGATCGACGCTCTGCTGTTTGGCGAAAATCCGGGAGGCAATGATTGTTTGCGGGGCAGCGTGCCGGCCATCGGATTCGACCTGTTGGCGAAGGAATATTCGTTGGCGGTGCTCAAGCTGCTGCGCGAAGTGGAACGGCGGCTGGATTCAGAGAAACAACGGTTAGCAGTTCTCGACTTTGATGATCTGCAATTGCGAGCACTGCGTTTGCTCGAACGGCCGGAAGTGCTCACGCGAGTTTCCGAACGTTACAAATTCTTTCTCGTCGATGAGTTCCAGGATACGAATGGTGTGCAGCGCGATCTGATGTCGAAGCTGGGACTGGTGCGCGGCGCGAACCTGTTCATCGTTGGCGATCGTAAGCAGTCGATTTACGGCTTCCGCGGCGCCGACGTGGATATCTTCACCGAAATGACGGCGGCGATCGAAAGAGCGGACGGCAAATCGCAACCCTTGCCGCTGAACTTTCGCAGCCAGAGACCGTTGATTGATGTTTTCAATTTCATCTTCGCCAGAGTCTTCCGTCCCCGAACCGAGGTCGATAAAGCGAGCCTGGGAGAGCTCGGTTACGTCGGACATGAACCCAGTGTTCCGCTGCGCGAGGCTGAATCCGACCCGCCGCACGTGGAACTGCTGGTTGGTATTTTGAACGATCAGCAGGCCGATTCTTCCACGCGCATCAACCTGCTCGCGCATGAACGCGACGCCGAACAGATTGCGGCGCGGATTCAAGAACTTGTTGGGTACGCAGGTGTCCCGCCTGCTGAGGCGAAAGAAAGCACGCGGGACGCGTGCGTACCCAAGTACAAAGACATCGCGATTCTGCTGCGCGCGTTCACCGGGCTCTGGACATATGAGAGCGCGCTCCGCCGCGCGGGCATTCCTTACCTGACAGTGCAGGGCAAAGGCTTCTATCAGCGCGAAGAGATTACTGACCTCGTTCAGCTGCTGCGGTTTCTCGACAATAAGACTGACGAGTTATCGCTGGCGGCGGTTCTGCGATCGCCGCTCTGCGGGATCTCTGACAATGCATTGCTGGCGTTGCGATGCGCGCCGATGAAAGACGAAGACGAGGAATCAACGCACCTCCGGCGCCGGAATCTGCTGCGCGCGCTGAGGCTTCAACGCGAGATTCGCTTCCTCGATACGGCCGAACGCGACGCTCTTGAGCGTGCGCGTATTTGGATAGATTCGCTGCTGGCGCGGCGCAATCGCTACGGCATCGCCGACCTGTTGAGACATGCGGTGCAATCTTCTGAATTCATCACCGTGATCGCTGCAAACTTTGACGGCGCCCAGCGGATCGCAAATGTCGAGAAGCTCTTTCGGTTAGCTGAACAGTTTGAGAAGACGGGATTTCTGATTCGCGATTTTGTTCACTATGTTGAAGAGTTTGAAGCGATCGGCGGGCGCGAAGGCGAAGGGCAGATGGATGAAACTGCCAACGTCGTGAGGCTGATGACGATCCATCAGGCCAAGGGCCTCGAGTTCCCGGTGGTGATCATTCCCGATTTGCATCGCGATGCTTACCAGCGGAACAGTTCCTTCATTCTCGATCGTCATAAAGGCTTGACTGTGCGCGTGCCGGACGGTCGCGGACAGGGCGTGCGCGGCGCGCTTTTTAACGAATTAAGCAAGCGTAACCGTTGGCGAGAAGAGTTCGAGAGCATGCGCCTGCTTTACGTCGCCGCGACGCGCGCTGAAGATCGTTTGATCCTCTCCGGCGCAGTGCCACAGAAAGAGCTTGAGAATCTGCCGAAGACTGAAAGTGAGAAGTGGCTGGCGTGGATCTGGCAGGCGCTGGATCTCGACGCGCATCCGCAGACCGGCGTCATGAATTTTGGCGATGGCGTGCAAGTTCAACTCGCGATTAGCCGCGAACCTATGGTGGTTGACCAGCCGGCCGGGCCTGAGGAGCCGCAGGTTGCATCACCAATCGATCCCACGCGTCCTCTGAAAGAGATCTTTCCTCTGCTTCAGCCGATACACCCTGAGCTGGGCCAGGGAATGCGCCGCTTCAACGTCACGCAACTCATAAACTTTCAAAGGTGCGCGCGGCAATATTATTTCGAGCGGATGCTGCGCACGCCCGGCAGAGAAGAGCGCAACGTTTGGAACGACGCGGAAGCGCCCGAGCCGCCCGCGAACCTGAACGCGACCTTGAAAGGCGCAGTGATTCACCGCTTCTGCGAAACCTATCGAGATGGAGATGAGCTTGAAGTCCGTTTGGGCGCGAGCTTTGATGAAGTCACCTCGCAACGGCAATCCGAATTGGCCGGCCGAGAGTTTGATATCAATCGAGCTGAGGCTGTGCGCGCGTTGTTGCCTTTGGCGGAGAGCTATCTGAAGAGCGATGTGTATCGTCGTGTATCACAAGTGGCACCGACTTCAGTCGGTGATGTAACCGATGAAAATCACAGACTGAAGTCTGTGCCACAGTCGAGCGCCGGCCTTTGGAGCGAACTGCGCTTCCGTCTGCGCCGGCCGCTCGGCATCCTCACTGGCACGATCGACAAGCTTTTGATTACACCCGCAGCTGACAGTGATGGAGTTGATATTGAAATCATCGACTTCAAAACGAATCGATTTGCTCCGGCGACGAAACGCACCAGCAAACGAGCCACCCGCACCGTGGCTACGGCGCATGCGACCTCATCCCAGGCGCGAGTTGTCACATCAAATGGGCAAGCGTCTTTCGATTTTGAAGCAGAAACAGAGACCGCGGTCGTGACGGAAGTCGAAGTCGAGCTGTCGCCGCCAATCGCAGACCAGGTCCACAGAACGGCGCTCGATTACCAGTTACAGATGCAGGCGTACGCGTTGGCCTTGCGCGAGCTATTCGGATCAGATTCCGTCAAAGTCAATTCGCTGCGCGCGACGCTGCACTTTCTCGATCCTAATTTGGAAATCAGTCTGGACGCTGCGCTGCTGGAACCGGCGGTTTGTGCGCAGGCCATCGATGATGCGATGAAGCAGATTGCGATCCTTGACGGCACTCTGGACTCTGATCAATTTCCGCCAGAGGCCGCCACGCACTGCCGCATCTGCAACTATGTTGACTTATGTCCCGCGGGAAAGAACTTCCTGCGATCGCTCGGCTCGCTGCCAACATAAGTATTGGCAAACGCCCCTCGACAAGATAACCTTAGCTAACAAGAAGGCAGAGGATCTTTCATGGACTGGCACGATCGCATCACAATCGATCCTAACGTTCTGGTTGGAAAGCCAGTCGTTAAAGGCACTCGTTTATCTGTCGAATTCATCATCGGGCTGCTATCGCAGGGTTGGTCGGAGGCAGAGGTGCTCCGCAATTACCCGGGCATTACTACAGCGGATGTTCAAGCCTGTCTGGCGTATGCCGAAGACATTCTCAAAAGCGAGCGCGTCTTTCCGATTGCGAGCTGACTAATGCGCATTCTGGCGAATGAAAACTTTCCGCTCGATGCGGTGGTTTCATTGCGCTCTGATGGTCACGACGTTTGGTGGGTTCGTTCCGAAGCGCCGGGTATAACGGATCGGGAAGTGCTGCGTCGGGCTACGTCGGAAGATCGGCTGATCGTAACCTTCGACAAAGATTTTCGGCGAACTTGCATTTCATTCGTTACTACCCGTGAATACGGGAATAGTGCTCTTTCGTTTGCGCGCTGCCTCATCAACGCAGCTCGCGAACATCGTCAGTAATACACTTCGGTCGCGTAATGACTGGTTCGGTAACTTTGCCGTAGTCGATAATTTCCGCGTGCGGCTGAGACCATTGCCGAGCGCGTAAGGGAACAGAAACCATCATGCCCACAATCAAATCGTCCGACGGTGGGGAATTCGATTCCTATCTTGCTGTGCCGGCGAGCGGCTATGGGCCCGGCATCCTAGTGCTCCAGGAAATCTTTGGCGTCAATCAATTCATGCGCGACACCTGCGACTGGTACGCGGCGCATGGCTTTGTCGCGATCTGTCCCGATCTGTTTTGGCGGCAGGAGCGCGGGGTCGACATGACGGACAAGACGAAAGCCGAATGGCAGAAAGCGTTTCAGCTCTATCAAGGCCTCGATGAAGCGAAAGCTGTCGAAGATTCTGCGGCTGCGATGGATTTTCTGCGTAAGCATCCGGCGTGCAACGGTCGAGTTGGCGCGGTGGGGTTTTGTTTGGGCGGCAAACTCGCGTGGCTCTTGTCGGTAAGATTCAAACCCGATTGCGCAGTTGGTTATTACGGCGTTGGGATCGAGAAGGCTTTGGACGAAGCGAGCAATCTGTCGTCGCCGCTGATGCTCCATATCGCTGGTTTGGATAAGTATTGTCCACCCGGGGCCCGGCAACAGATTCACGCGACGCTGGATTCGAGTCAGCTGGCCACAATTCACGAATATCCTGATCAGGATCACGCGTTTGGACGTCCCGGTGGCGAGCATTACGACGCGCGCGCGTCCGAACTTGCGCATCTGCGCACGCTCGAGTTTTTCGTTCGTCATCTGGCGGGCGAAGGATTCGCGAACGCGCAGAAGGTGCTGTCTGATCGTTGGGACGAGCACGTGAAGTACGAATTTGCGACGCGCGACACGGAAGACACCTTGATGACGATGGTTGCCGACGCATACGTGAATCACGTGCCGGTAATGACTGGAGGCGTCGGTCACGATCAGCTGCGCGAGTTTTATTCGCAACGCTTCATTCCGCAGATGCCGCCCGATACGTCGATGACGCCGGTCTCGCGCACGATTGGAGTCGAACGTGTCGTGGACGAAATGGTTTTCGAATTCACGCACACGATCAAAATGGATTGGATGTTGCCGGGCGTAGAGCCTACGAACCAGCACGTCAAGATTCCTTTGATCGTCGTCGTGCATTTCCGTGACGGGAAGCTCGCGCACGAACATATCTACTGGGATCAGGCCTCAGTGCTGGCCCAGCTTGGGTTGATCGACGCGGGTGCGTTGCCGATTGCCGGCGTCGAGACTGCCGAGAAAGTCTTGAATCCAGGACTGCCCGCAAATGAATTGATGGGACGATAAGAGTGTCGGAAGCCCGACCGTCAGGGAGGACTCGTAACGATAGATGCCCTTCCTGACGGTCGGGCTTCTGACACGGCGTCACTAAATGGAATCCGCCAACCCAGCACCCGTCTCGCGTCTGCGCCGTGATCTCGGCACAGTCGAATCATACGCGGCGCTGATCGGGATTCTCGTTGGCGCGGGCATCTTCAAAGTCACGAGTGACGCCGGAGCGATCACCGGGCCAAGCGTCATTCTCAGCTACATCCTGTTGATGCCGGCGATTCTCGCTACGTCGATTCCTTATGCCGCGTACATCTCGACGCCGCTTGGCCGCGAACCCGGCGGCGAATACCTGCACATTTCGCGCACGTTAGGAGGGTTCGGCATCGCTTACGTCGGATCGTGGCTGAAGATAATCGCCTACGTTGGCGCCGGCGCTTATCTCGCGAGTGCGCTGGCCGATTACATCATCGAACTAAGCGGCCGGCGCATCAGCGGCGACTTCTATCATCAGCTGCTCGCCGTCGGCAGTTTGGTTTTCTTCTACCTCGTGCACGTCGTCGGTGTGCGCTGGTTCGGCAGGATTCAGGTGGCGATGTGCGTGCTGCTGGGGCTGGCGATTCTCGTGCTGGTCATTCCGGGATTGTTCGCGATTCACACCGCGAATTACTCGCCCTTCTTCACGCATGGATGGAGCGGCTTAACGGCGAGCTTCGCGCCGCTCTTTTTCTCGTACGCGGGGTTTGAATCGCTGGCGCAGACGGCGGGCGAGACGAAAGACAGCACGCGAAAATTGCCGCTGGTGTTTCTGCGCGGCATCACGTTCACCGCGGTGATATTCGTATCGATGTCGATCGTCGCGTTTGGCGTACTGCCGCTGCCGCAGATTCAATCGAGCGCGGCGCCGATGACTGATGTTGCGATGAAGTATCTACCGTGGGGCGCGGCGAGTTTCGTCACGCTCGGAGCGATTATGGCAATCACCACGTCGCTCAATCCGACGCTGATTGTCC
>DATLVM010000435.1:0-6693 GCA_035577445.1 Pyrinomonadaceae bacterium | reverse complement strand
CAGCGATGAAAGCCGACTTTGTGAAGTTCCAGGCTTATCAACCACCGCCCGAGGAGTTCTTATCGAGCATCGACTTTGTCGATCAACTCGATCTGGACGGCAATGGCGTTGGCGAAGTATTTGCGACGCAGGGCGGCTTTGACGGTTATGGTTACTTGATTTTTAAGAAGGCCGGAGGACGGTGGCGAGAGGTGTTCAATTTTGTCGGCGATGCTTGTTGAGTTGAGGCGGTCGTTGATCGGAGGGAGTAGCCCGAAGTCCCGTGGGGACGAAATATTTATAGCCCAACGGCCCGAATATGATTGAACAAAGCTCCGTAGGAGCGAAATATCATTGAGGGAGTCCACATTTCGCTCCTACGGAGCTACGGTCATTGAAGTAGCGTCTTGCTATAAACATCCGGCTCCTACGGAGCCATACCATCGCGAATGGTACGTCGCGTTTTTCCTTCACTGGCGGGCCACCGCCCCGCCACCTCAGCGGAACGCGCCGCCGTCTCAGCAAGACGCGCCGGCATCTCGGCGGAACGTGCCGCCGTCTCAGCAGAATGGGCCGATGCAACGGCGGAACGAGAACAGGCAGCGGGCACTTTATATCGGCGTCAAGACGGACTCTGCGTGTGCGCCGGAATATTGGGCTGAAGTAAAGAGAAAACCTATTGCGGCGCGGAAATAACGGGCGTAGAATGCCGCCGCTTTGACCCTGATAGTGTCTCACCATTATCGGAATAGTGTTTCTCACTAGCAGTAGTGTTTCTCACTAGCAGTAGTGTTTCTCACTAGTTTTAGAGTGGCGTCCCACTAATCTCTTTCTCTCGGAGGTTAGGCCCAATGGCTAAGAACGAAACCAACCGAATCAAACCGTCTGTGCTCGCCGACGATCTGGAAACCTATGCCGCGATGCACAATCTCTCCAACTACGCGCCCGCTAACGCGGCTTATGATAAGCCGACAAACACCACGCGTTATAACGACATGATTGCCAAGCAGCAACGCGAGGCGCAGCTTGCCGGCGATCTGGCGGGGGCGCGGGATGAGCGCGTCGCGTCGGAATGGGCGTTCCACAACGGCATGCTGGGCACAAAGGACCAAGTAGCCGCGCAGTATGGCGTCAATTCCAACGAGTACCAATCAATCGGCCGCAAGAAGAAAACGGAATACAAGAGCCCGACTCGCAAAGGCGGATCGGGAACGTCGACGCCGAAATCCTGAGCCGCCCGCGTAGATCGAAAAACCGAGGCTTACGATAGCAGGGAGGATGATCTTGTTCGCGAGAATTGTTCTCTCGTGTTCCATTTCAGTCCTAAGGAGACGCCATGGAGAACGTAGAAATCACCCATCGGACGACCGTCGCGGAGATTGGCTTCATGCGAATCTCTTTGGTATATGCCGCGCTATTTCTCGCAACACTCAGCTTCACCTATTTGAATGGTTTTAGCTATAGGCTGCTCTCGCTATCCTCACTCGTGTTGACTTGGTCTTGTTTATGGCTGGCCGGGATAGCTTTAGTGTATTTCAGCCGACTGCCGATTCTTCCAAGCGCCTTCTTATCCTTGATGCCCGCACTGTTTGAATTTGCGCGCGGCATATCGAGAGTTTACGGTTATCGGCTTGAGCCAGGTTCGGGTTTCGAACTGGTTAACGCCCTATTTAATACCGCTGAAATTTTCTTAGTGATGTTCACGGTCACGCTTTTCCGATCACATGGCCGCCCAAACTCAGCCCGCCCCCAGGTCATTACCCCGGTCGGAACTCCTCCAGCGGTAGCTAAGAAAACATTAGAGCCAGATTTTCCACTCGGCTTACTTGGTCGAGGGCAAAGCCAACTTGATGCCGTTATACGCTCGGTTGTTGAGCGCTCAACGAAGTCCGATCGTCACGCGAATTTTAGCCTTGCCGTTATGTTGGTCCTCGTCATGATTGGGGGCATGGCGTCTTTTGGATTGTGGGCCTTCACGCATGCTGATCGTATCAGCACGCTTGAAGCGGAGAAAAACAAATTGACTGGGTTACAAGAGGGTTTCAGGGGCGCTGCGTCAAAGCTCGTCTCCAATGATCCTACCGCAAAGGACTCAGTTGATCGGATCAGTAAGTTCATTCAGGACAATTATCCCAATTCCGAAACCTACAGGGACACGTTAAACCGTCTAAGCCAACAGTCGCAGACAAACTATGCAGATATTGCAATCCGCGTAACCATAGCGGTTCTTACAATTTTCCTCGTTCAGGTTTTCTTTGCGGTATACAAATACAACCGCCATCTCGCAATTATTCTTGCGGCAAAGGCGGAAGCCCTTGAGTTAGCCGGTAGTGATGAAGACTCGCGAAAAGAACTAAGTCGAGAAGCTGTAAGCATAGTCAAGGAGGGCGTGCCGGGATTTAGTGCGCATCCGCGAACCCCGATTGAAGAAATTATTCAAGCAGCGGAAAGGCTAAAGCGGTAACAAAGCGATCTAACGGTTGAACTATCCGAAAAATTGATTTCGTGAGAGGACGCGGAGGGCACACCTAGCAGGGACGATCACCACTCTTCCTTGGCGATGTATTTTAAGACGTGCTTGATCGAGGTCACGGAGTAAGTGCCATCGCCCTTGTAAATGGGAATGTGCCTGTAGCGGCCCATGGACATTTTGTTGACGGCGGTGGCCACTGAATCACTCTCGTTGAGGAACTCAGGATTTGGGCTCATCAAACCGCTCACCGGTGTCGTCTTGTCACTGGCTGCTTCCCCGGTGAGCTTGTTGAGCAGATCACGCTCAGTGAAAATGCCGACCAGCTTTCCGTTATCCATCACCAGCGCGCACCCGACCCGAGCTTCTTTCATTTGTCGAATTACGTCAGCGGCTGAGGCCGAAAGGTCGACCCCGAGGAACTCTTGCTCGAGGTGACTCAGGTCATCTTCCATGACCGAACGCGCCAGTCCTTCGCTCTCGACGCGCGGCAAACCGCGATTGAAAAGAGGCGTCAGGCACTCTTCACAACGATCAGCGCCTTCCATGTTGTCGTAGCCGCAGGATGGACAAAGCATTTTCGATTTCCAAATGCCGATTGTCGATTGCCGATTGAATTGCCGGGTTGGTGTTTAAATCGGCAATTGGCAATCAAAAATCGGCAATGCAATTATTCCACCGTCCACATATCGCCGGTGTAGATCAATTTATCGAGACTGCCGGGACCTGATTTGGCAATCGCGGCATCAATCTGATCAGTCATCAATTGATCGTAGCTGAGCCGATCGACGGCGCGGAATACGCCGACGGGTTGCGGAAAGTCAGGCTGCTCCATGCGCGCGAGCATGAAAGCCACCGATGGATCCTCAAGATTGATGTCGTGAACCAGAATGTCCGCTTCAGTGATTCCGTTTTCGCCGATAGTCACCACTTCCGGATGCGCGCCGTTCATGCGAATGCCTTGGTTGCGATCCTTGCCGAAAATCATTGGCTTGCCGTGTTCGAGATAGAGGACCTTGTCGGGTCGCACGCTGCGTTCCGCGAAATAATCAAACGCGCCGTCGTTGAAGATGTTGCAGTTCTGATAGACCTCGAGGAACGAGACGCCTTTGTGCCTCGCCGCGGCTTCAACCATCGCGCCGAGGTGCTTCACGTCGATATCAATTGAACGAGCAACAAAAGTAGCTTCGCTCGCGATGGCCAACGACAAAGGATTTACCGGATAATCGATGACGCCCATCGGAGTTGACTTCGTCCGCTGACCAAATACAGATGTCGGACTGTATTGTCCTTTCGTCAATCCATAGATGCGGTTGTTGAAAAGAATAACGTTCAGATCGAGATTGCGTCGCAGCGCATGCATGAAGTGATTGCCGCCGATCGAGAGGGCATCGCCATCACCCGTAACCACCCAAACGCTAAGGTCGGGATTGGCCGTTTTCACGCCGGTGGCAATTGGCAGCGCGCGACCGTGAATGCTGTGGAATCCATAAGTATTGACGTAATAAGGAAACCGCGACGAGCAACCGATGCCTGATACGAACACCATCTTCTCGCGCGAGATGCCGAGGTCGGGCATGACCTTCTGCACGTTGTTGAGAATTGCGTAGTCGCCGCAGCCCGGACACCAACGCACTTCCTGGTTCGAGACGAAGTCTTTCTTCGTTAACTGTCCTGGAGGCGGGGCGATGTGAAATAGTGACGCGCCGCCCTCGCTTTCGGCTGAGACGCTTGCGTCGATGTGCGTATGCCCATTGCCGTTGCCGCTACCGTTACCTTGTGTGCTCATTCTTGCTCCTCAAAAGTATTGCTGCTGCCGCTTTCCACGGCGTTCCATAGTTCAAGATATTTTTCCCGGACATAAGGATTCAGTTTGTCCGCGAAGTCCCTGGCCAAATGTTTGAACTTGATGAGTTCCTGAACATCGGCTAAGTCCTTCAAACGATCCGGCGCCGTCATTCCGGACGCGAGTTTCAATTCGATGAGTTTTTCGAGCGTCGCGAAATTGACGCCGTCGATCTCAATCGAGGAATCGGCCGGGTTAGGAAAGCTGACCGGTTTCGGCTTGCCATCACCCGGATATTCGCCTGCCGCAATTACGTCAATCCTAACGCCATCCTTGGTCGATCGCAGCCTTTTCCGCGCTCCTGGAAAAGCGGGCACATATCCGAGTCCGATCAGTTGCTCATGAAGCTTGTTCAAACCTTCAGTCGTGAGAACCAAATCTATGTCCTCGGTTAGGCGCGGGTATCCGTGAGCGAACAATGCCAGGGCGCCGACGACAATGTAATCGATTCCATGCTCTTGAAGGTCTGCGGCGACGTGCGCTAAAGCGCGGTTAAGATTCCCCTGGCCCATAAAATAGCGTAGCGCTTCTCCATACAAATCAACTATGGATTCAGAGTTTCCAGTGGGATAAGACGTGGCCATTGAAAATTAGAAAGCTCACTATGCCTTTACTACCCGCGCTCCCAAACCCCGATCGTAAAGCTCCCTCGGGTATTCATCACCATCACAAATACTCCTCAACCTTCCTGACAATCTCGCGAATCTGGAACGGCCGTCCCTTGACCTTCGAGAAAGCAACCGCGTCGATCAGATACCGCGCGCGGATCATCGTGCAGAGTTGACCGAGATTCATTTCCGGAATCAGCACGGTTTCGAAATTCGAAAGCACTTCGCCGAGATTCGATGGGAAAGGATTCAGGTGACGCAAGTGCGCACTCGAAACTGATTTGCCTTCGTTGCGCATCTTCTCGACCGCTGAAGTGATCGAGCCATACGTCGAGCCCCACCCGAGGACGAGAACCTTGCCGCTCTGATCGCCAAAGACTTCGACCGGTGGAATATCTGCGACAGCGCGATCGACTTTTTCCTGACGCAGATGGACCATCAACTGATGGTTTTCCGGATCGTAGTTCACGTTGCCCGTGATGTTCTGTTTCTCGATGCCCCCGATGCGGTGTTCAAGACCGGGCGTACCGGGCAATGCCCAAGGCCGCGCCAGCGTCTGCTCATCCCGCGCGTACGGCATGAAGTTAGCGGGATCAGTCGCGAACTTCACTTCGATCTTCGCAAGCTTATCGAGTTTTGGCAGCGCCCAGGGCTCCGCGCCGTTGGCGAGATAGCCGTCGGAAAGATAGAAGACGGGCACCATGTACTTAAATGCCAGGCGGACGGATTCGATGGCCATGTTGAAGCAATCCGCCGGGGTCGCCGGCGCAATTACAATCGCCGGACACTCGCCGTTACGTCCCCAAACCGCCTGGAACAAATCGGCTTGCTCGGTCTTCGTCGGCAATCCGGTTGATGGGCCGCCGCGCTGAACATTGACGATAACCAAAGGCAGTTCCGTCATCACCGCCAAGCCGATCGCTTCCTGCTTCAAAGCGACGCCCGGTCCGGACGTGCCCGTCAATCCAACGTGCCCGGTGAAGCTGGCGCCGATTGCCGCGCACACGGCGGCGATTTCATCTTCGGCCTGGAATGTCTTAACGCCGAAATTCTTGTGCCGCGCCAGTTCGTGCAGAATGTCTGACGCCGGTGTGATTGGATACGACCCGTAGAATAACGGTCGTCCGGCCAACTCCGCTGCCGTAACGAAACCGATTGCCGTCGCTTCGTTGCCGGTGATCTTTCGATAAGTTCCCGGCGCGATGACCGCCTTTTTGACGGTGTAATGCGTTGTGAAAACTTCAGTCGTCTCGGCGAAGTTGTAACCCGTCTTCAGCGCAGTCTCGTTAGCTTTCGCAAGTTCAGGGTTCTTGCGAAACTTTGCATTGATCCAATTCAGCGTCGGCTCAAGCGGTCGATCGTACAGCCAGTACAACACACCCAGCGCAAAGAAGTTCTTGCAGCGATCCATCTCTTTGCGCGAAAGTTCGACGACGCCCTTCAACGCATTTCGATTCAGCGTCGAGATGGGAAGCTGATGCACGCGAAAGCCGGCGAGTGAACTATCTTCGATTGGATTTGTGTGATACGCGGCGCGCTCCAGATTATCTTTCGTGAACTCGTCCGTGTTGATGATCAGCGTGCCGCCCTCTTCCAGATCCGGCAGATTGACTTTCAATGCCGCGGGATTCATCGCGACCAACACGTTCGGCTGATCGCCCGGCGTGCGAATGTCGTGACTGGAAAAGTTCAGTTGGAAACCACTGACTCCCGGCAAGCTGCCGGCAGGGGCCCGAATCTCAGCCGGAAAGTCCGGCAGCGTCGAGATGTCGTTGCCGACGATCGCCGAC
>DATLVM010000434.1:0-4893 GCA_035577445.1 Pyrinomonadaceae bacterium | reverse complement strand
CGCGCCGGGCAGCAAATCAACTCTAATCGCCGCACTCGCGCCGAACGCAACAGTCATCAGCGGTGAACTGTACGAACATCGCGCCCGTACAACCGAAGAATTCGCAAAGCAGCAAGGCGCGAACAACGTTCGCGTGATGATTCATGATGCGACGCGCGAGCTGCCCTTCGTTCCGGCGTCGTTCGATCGCGTGCTGGTCGACGCGCCTTGTTCAGGCACGGGCACGTTGCGACACAATCCTGAGATTCGCCGGCGACTTAATGAATCGGACATTGCGCAGCTCGCGGATAAGCAAAGTCAGATTCTCAAGAACGCAGCCGCAGTCGTGCGAGTTGGCGGCCGACTCGTTTATTCCAGTTGCTCAATTGAAAAGGACGAGAACGAAGCTGTGATTAGCGAGTTCCTCAAAGAAAATCGGTCCTTTGCTCGCGCCAATTTGGAAGTTGTGCCCAGCCTGTTAATTGTGGATGGCGCGGCGCGCACCTGGCCCCATCGCGACGATGTCGAGGGGTTCTTTGTGGCCGCGCTTCGGCGAGTTGGCTGAACGGATTGGTTTGCGGAGCGCGGCCATCCGTGGCCGCACGAGCGCAAAGCGCGAACAATTGAGCGTGCCCCGCACGCTTGCGGGCAAGGATGCCCGCGCTCCGCTAGCGGCACCATTCGCGGCTATCGCTCGCGCGCGGGCGCGTGCTAGACTGGCGCACTGCTTGCGGGATTTGGCCTGCTGAAGAAATACAAAGCCCCTGAACCAATCGTGTCCGCTATCCGCCAAACGCTCACAATCCTGAAGAGAATCGCGATCGTAATCGGAATCGCGATTGCGTTTACGCTGGGATTGCTGGGGGCGATTTATCTCTCGCTGCGCAGCTCAGAGACGCGCGTGCCGGACATTGTGGGCAAAGACCGCAACGCCGCCGAAACGACGATCAGCGATGCCGGATTGAATTTTCGTGTCCGCGCGACGCGCGCAACCAGCGAGGCCAAACCCGACACAGTCCTGATTCAGCTTCCGCGCGCCGGCGAGGTAGTCAAGGTTGGTCAAACAGTCGCCGTTGACATCAGCCGTCCGACGAAGGAAGGTGAGCCTTCGACTCCGGTTAATGCGAACGAGAATGCCAACAAACAGGAGAGCGGTTCGGCTTCGTCATCGAATAACTCGAATGCGAACGCCAATGCGAACGCGAACCGTAAGAAGCCGGCGAACCGGAACGCCAACGACAATCTAAATGGCAACGCAAATGCGAATCGCCCGGCCAACCGCAATCGCAACGGCAACGCGAACGTGAACGCGAACACGGCGCCGGTTAATCACAATGCGAACGCCACTGGGACTCCGGCGCGTTCTAACTTAAACTCGAACGCGCCCGCGCGGAATGCGAACCGTCCGCCCGTGAACGTGAACCGCCGCCCAGTAACGGCGCCAACGCCTTAGTTTTCAAATTGCGATGATCCAGATAGCTCCATCAATTCTCTCTGCCGACTTCGCGCGTTTGGGCGAACAGATTAAGACTGTCGAGCAAGCCGGCGCTTCCCTGCTGCATGTGGATGTGATGGATGGGCGGTTTGTCCCCAACATCACAGTCGGTTTGCCCGTGGTAAAAGCTATTTCGCGTGCAACCCGATTGCCTATTGACGCGCATCTGATGATTGTCGAACCGGGCCGGTACGCAGAAAGCTTCGTAAAAGCGGGCGCGCAAATGGTTTCAATCCACATCGAAGCCGACCCGCACGCGCATCGCACGCTTTCGGCAATCAGGGCCGCGGGCGCTCAGGCCGGCATCGCATTCAACCCGGCGACGCCGCTATCGGCTTTGGAAGAAGCTATCAAGTTTGCAGATTACGCATTGTTGATGTCCGTGAATCCAGGTTTTGGTGGCCAGGAATTTATTCCTGAGTCTCTCGATAAAGTGCGGCGACTCCGAAAGATGATTGACGAACGGGGACTGCACACGCGAATCGAAATCGACGGCGGAATTGATATCGACAACATAGCCGACATCACCGGCGCCGGAGCGGAGATTATCGTGGCAGGATCAGCAATCTTCGGCGACGACGATCCCGGCGTGGCGGTACGCAAGTTACGGGAAGCTACGGTGTTGTGGGTCTGAATCGGCAAGCGACTCGGTGATTTGAAGGGCCGCTCGTCGAATCATGACGGTCTCAAAAAGAGTTTGGAGGATTTTTCGATGTTTCTAGTTTCAGCGCGCTTACGTCGCGGACTCATTCATATGACGCTGATTGCGGTCGCTCTGGGCGCCAGCGGCGCCCTCACCGGCCGCGCGTTCGCCCAACGCCCAACGACGAGTCAGCCCCAGTCCGGCCTTTCGAATGTACAACGGCTGGACGTCATGAGGTCCAAGCTTGAGGCAATGCGCCGTTCGCTGGAAAGCGGAGTTGCCTCGTTGAACGCGAAAGACACGAACGATAAGGCGAAGAATCCCGACGATCCGGGAACGCGCCTGCACGGGCTGTTGAAGGAAGTCAGCTCAGTGCAAAGTGACGTAACCGACCTGCGCTCGAAAGAAGACAAGGCAGAGAAGTACGATCCTTCGAAACTCGATGCCTTAGAGCAGTCTGTTGCGGACCTGAGTCCGCGAGTCGAAGCCGCATTGCAAGCTGCCGCGAGTGCGCGCAAGTCCAGCGATCAGATTTCTTCCGACTACAAACCGAAACCACAGAAGGGCAAGCGCCGCTTGTTTGGAATTCTGCCGGGCAAGGGTCAGGACAAGTACACTGAATTGACTGGCACAGTCGCGCCGGGACGCGATCGTGTGCTGTTCCTCGAAGCAACCAGGGAAGTTCGCAAGGGCCAACACGAAACGGGCCGGCTCCTGTTCACGACGATCATCACGACTTACCCTGATTCGCCTTATCTGCCGATGGCCAAGCTGGCGATTGCGGATTCGTTCTATCTCGAAGGCACCACGAGTTCTCTGATTCAGGCCGGACAGGCTTACCAGGATTGGCTGACGTTCTTTCCGACCGATCAACTCGCCGACGCGGCCATGCTGAAAGTTGCCGAGACCGAAATGCGCCAGATGGGCCTCTCGGATCGCGATATCACGCATGCCCGCAAAGCCGAACAGAGATTGAAAGTTCTTATGCAGCAGTATCCGCAGACAAAGCTTCGTCCCGAAGTTGAATTGCGGCTGCGCGAGGTGCAGGACAATCTGGCGGAGCACAACTTTAACATCGCGATCTTCTATCGCGACCGGTACAACGGCAAGAAGGGCGGATTGAAGGGTTCGCAGGATCGGCTGAAAGAGATTATTGAAAAATATCCGAATTACTGCCGGATGGACGAGGTTCTATTTAACTATGGCTGGACGTTCATGCAGGAAGAAGAGCCCGACGAGGCCGCCAAGTACTTTCAGCAACTCGTGCGCGATTATCCAAACAGCCAGTTCGTCGACAAGGCTAAGGATCAATTGAACATAATCGGCGCCGCAATTCCCGACCCTGATCCGATCAAGAAGAACCTGCCGACGTGCGACAAGCCGACGTTCATGCAAAACATGATGCAGCAGATCGCCGGCAGCGCTAACGTGACAACTGATAAGAACGGCATCCTGATCACCAGGCATGGCGACGGAACCGATCTGATCGACAAAGCGATTCAGAACAACGGGCAGCTTCCTGAAGGAGTGCAGCCCGCGATTCAGCGCAGTACGCCAGTGAGCAGTGTCCAGCCTAATGGCAATGGTGACACGACGCGGCCGCGTTCAATCCAGTCGCCCACACCGAAACCTTAGATCAGGTTCAGCTTACGAGTTCGAGGTCTCAGGTTGTTGCGAACAGCTTGAGACCTTTTTAGTTTGTGGGCGCTCGCCTCGAACGACTTGAAACCTGAAACCTGAAACTCTATCCTCACTGGCATAATGACCACGCCCGCCCAAGCAGTTCAGACTGAACTCGAGCGAAGACACCGAAAGACGTCCATTCTGGTTCTCGTGTTTCTCGTACTGGATATTATGCTCGTGGCGATCGCCTACTTCGCGGCCGACCGCTTCTATCGTCCAGGCGCGCCGTCAACAATCATGGGCTTGTGGATAGCGGTTCTAGTGTTTGGACTCGGGGCCTTCGTGCTCAGGCGCACCAGATTCGCAACCATGCGATTAAAAGATATCGCGGCACTCAAAGGCACAACCGGCCTGTTAAAGACGCTTCAGGATACGACCCTGCAGATCGCCTTCATCGGCGGGGCAATCGCGCTGATGGGATTTTTGATTACGATGATGCGAGGCGACTGGACGGATATGCTGCGCGCCGGGGGCGTCTCAGCAATTGTGCTGATCTACTCCTATCCGTTCCGCAGTTCGTGGCAGCGGACGGTGCGAATGCTGGCGCCGGAAGATGTCTAGTTAATCGCCGGACTGGGCATCAGGCGATTTCCCGAAGTGGCGGAAGCCGGCATGTGCTTGGTCGCACCCCGACGTCGGAGGAACGACGCGCCCTCTTCTATTGAAATTAAACGCTTTTGGGTCAAGTCCTGGATGCTCTGCTCGAACGTCACCATGCCGAGCGAGCGTCCTGTCTGCATCACCGTCGCGATTTGATGGGTCTTCCCTTCGCGAATGAGATTCGCCACCGCCGGAATATTCACGAGCACCTCACAAACCGGCACGCGACCCTGATGATTGGGGCGCGGCAGCAATGCCTGTGAGACAACTCCGCGCAAACTTTCCGCCAGCATCACGCGGATCTGCGTCTGCTGTATTTCAGGAAAGACATCGATCACGCGATCGACCGTTTTGATCGCGTGATTAGTGTGCAGGGTTCCGAAAACCAGGTGGCCCGTCTCAGCCGCGGTGATCGCCAGTGAGATCGTTTCCAGGTCGCGCATCTCGCCGACCAGGATAATGTCAGGGTCTTCGCGCAGCGCCGCGCGCAGAG
>DATLVM010000433.1:0-8563 GCA_035577445.1 Pyrinomonadaceae bacterium | reverse complement strand
GAAAGCCTGAGGCAGGCGCAATTGGACGCGTTGTCTCACCCGGAAACTCAACCGCCTTTTTACTGGGCCGCTTTCTCTCTGTTTGGCGGTTACACAAATTACTGATATGCGCTTGTGTCCCAAATGCGGTGCTTACTATGCGGCTGGCTCGCTGTTCTGCCTGCGCGATGGCGCTCCGCTGATTGATGTTGCCCAAGGCACGGGAGAGTGGACCGAGGGAACGAATCGTCTCGAAGCCGAGCAAAAGGTGCGACAGCGGCGGGCGCGGCGCGTGAGGTTGCGCCGGGTGGTATTGATGACCGTCGCGATGTTGGTACTGGCGCGCATTGTCTATGTGGTGGCCGTGAAGGGCGTGGAACACGAACGGGTTCGCTGCGATGAGAAGGCGACGCCGGCAGCCTGTCCCAGCCCGAGTCCAACCCCGACCCCAACCGCAACTCCGACTCCAACTCCGAGTCCAACTCCGACTCCGACTCCGACTCCGACTCCAACTCCGACTCCGACTCCAACTCCGACTCCAACTCCGACTCCGACTCCAACACCAACTCCGACACCTGACTTACTCATCAGCGGTCATGTTAGTTATTCGAACGGCAAACTTCCCTCTGCGGTGCTGGTTAGGCTCGAAGGACAAAAGAACGCCACCCAGTTAACTGATGCGAACGGGAACTATCGTTTCGAGCATTTACCGAGGGGCGATTACACGGTCACGCCAAATGATGAACGAATGAATTTCGAGCCGCGCCGTCGTGTCATTAGCAAACTTCAGAGAGATGAGCGCGCCGATTTTTCCGCGACCGTGATTCCTGCGAAGCTCTACAGCATCACTGGACAAGTTCGCAGCCCGGCTGGCAGGCCGCCGTTTGTGATCGAGCTTCGGCTCAGTGGCGCAAAGAAATCCACGGCTGTGACAGATGCCGGCGGAAGTTATAGGTTCACCGGTCTGCCGCCCGGCGATTACACCGTTACGCCCGTCGACGATCGATTGAACTTTGAGCCCCGCAGTCGCGACATTCACAATCTCTCGCACGATGAGCACGCGGACTTTTTCGCTCTTCCCCAAAACCAGTCGCACAAGATTAGCGTTCGGATTAAGAGTCCACTTGGCAGTCTGCCGCAGGTGCAGCTTCGTCTGGCCGGAGCCGTCAACACAATCGCAAAGACGGGCCCCGACGGAAACTACAGTTTCGAAGGCTTGCCCGCCGGCGGGACTTATACGATCACGCCTCAAAGCCCTGACCTTACGTTCCTACCGCCGGCGCGAGTTATCACGGCCCTGAATAAAGACGAGCAGGTCAGCTTTGTAGGGTTGGCCATCAAAATCGATTCGGTCGTCTTCTACAAAATTACCGGCCACGTCGAATATCAACCGGGAAAGGTTCCGCTCGTGATTCAACTGAGGTTGCAAGGAGAAAAGACTGCCGTGACTAAGGCCAATGCCGACGGCAATTATTCCTTTACCCGTCTGCCGGCGGGACAATACACGGTGACGCCCATGAGCGAGGGAATGACTTTTAAGCCGAGCAGCGCGACGGTGAAGCTGACTGCCGACACGACGATCAATTTTCGGGGTGCCGTCGGACGGCCGCGAGACGTTTCCGGGCCTAACCTCGGCCAGACTGTGTATCCCCCAGTTCCCTCGGGGCCGCGACCGCGAGCGACGCCTTCTCCGCGCGCCAGACCGACGCCCTAAGCCGCGCGTTACATTTTGCGCCTTATGCTCACCTTCAATTGAGAGAAGTTCCAACTTACTAACAGGAGAACAACATGTCAGTACAAGAAAGTTCCGCCACCGCCCTGGTTCGATTTACCGGCCTGGGCATTATTTGCTTCAACGACGATCAGGGGCGAGGTGAAATCGGCATCGTGCGCGACCAAAAACACTCGCTCACACTTAGAATTCAAAAGCCCACGTTTCAGGAAGGCACTGATAGCGACATTCTGGCCTATGAAGACATCGCGATCTATCAAGACCTGCCGAAAGAGAATGTCGAGATCGTGATCAAAGCCGAAGGACCAGCAAGGTCCGGTTACGAAATCTATCAGCCCGGAGAGTTCGACAGGTTAACGTCAACGGACTTTAACGACTTTCGTTGGATCGTCAACATGAACCAGGACCTGCATGGCGGTGAGAATCTCGCGAAGCCGGCGACGACCGAGGCTTATCCTCTGACCAGGCTTTATATTGAAAATGGCTTGTTCTATACGCACAGCCTCGATCACAACTTGTTTTTCGAAAAGGTTGAGAAAGACGCGACCGGTGCGGCGCGCTCGCGAGCCGATTTCGGCAATGTGGCGGAAACAATTGGCGCGAAGATCGAAGGCGATACCGTCAATCTCATCATTCGCGTCGACGGCAAAGAGGAAACTCATTCACTGAAGCGCGTCGAGGGCCTGCCGTTCATCGTCCGTGTCGACAACATGGACTATAGCGCCAATGCTGTCTACAGCGATATGCCTGATTACTATCGCTATCTGGCCAGCCCCAGCGGTGTCCAATTCGATCTCGAACCGGTAGTCGAAGACGACCGGGCTAAAGGTGGCGCCGTCAATCAAGATGATTTCTGTCATCCGATCACGGTCGACTGGTCAAGCATCGATGAATTGTAAACCGACGGTCTTGCTGCTGGTCTTCACCAGACATTTCATGTGGTCCCGCTCTGACGGGCAGGGTGGGACCACTTCGTTCTATTACGACGATGAGATCACCTGGTTGATCGCCGCCGCCGTGCTAATCCTGATTGCCTGGTTGGTGCTGAAAAGATTCTTACGCGCGCGCCGCCTGCGCCGCCCGCCGCCGCCGCTCGATCGTAAGTCGCTAAACCAGGCGCTGCGCGTGAAAAATGAATTGAGCCGGCGCTATCTCAGACCCGGCGTCTCTAATCGAATTCATGCCGTGGGCCTTGGGAAAACCGAGCCCGGATCTTTTTGCGTTCAGATTTTCTTGAACGACAACCCAACCGAAGAACTGTGGACCGGCTCCGGCAGTGCCACGCCTCCGGCAATCTACAAAGGCGTGCCTCTCGAGTTGATCGAGATGCCCGCGGCAGCATTTCTTGAAGCGACTCTCCAATCGCTGCCCAGCAACGTTACGTCCGGAATTCGCGATCGTTGTGAGGTGATCACGGGCGGCATCAGCGGCGCGAATTCAAACTTGCGCGGCCAAAGCGGCACCATCGGTTATTTCTGCACGCGGCGAAGCATGATCCGCCGACAAAAACAGATTCACCTGCTGAGCAATTCGCATGTCTTCGCGGACTTACAAAAGCAATCAATCGATCGACAGGACTTGATTATGCAGCCCAGTCCCGGAGAACCGGGCAGCAACCGCCCGATTGCATCGTTGATTGATTATTCCGCGCTCACGTTTGATGATTCTGACGAACCAAATCACATCGATGCGGCCGTCGCTCAACTGTGGGACCGGCAGCCGCACGAGCCGGTAATTCCTTTCGTCGGATCAGTGCAAGGCTACGTGCAGAAAACCGATGTGCAGATTGGCGAACGCGCGTGCAAATTCGGCCGCACTACCGGCTATTCAGAAGGAGTGGTGTTCTCGATCTATCTGGACATTTGGATTCACTATGATCGCACGGGGCGGGCGGCCTTTTTCAAAGACCAGTTTTTGATTGAGCCGGCGACTGATTTCACTAAATTTGTTGATAAAGGCGACAGCGGATCGCTAGTCCTGGACCCCGCACAACACGCGATTGGGTTGGTTTTTGCGGGCACAGCAGAAATACCGCCCGCAGTGAAAGAGAAGCAACCGGGTGGGCCAATTGCCGCCGATAACCACGCGGCGACCGGGCGCAAACGAATTGAAGGTTACGGAGTCGCCAATCCGATTAGCGAAGTTCTTGATCGGATGAAAATCGATCTGGTTGTCGCGGACAAGGCAGTGAGCCCGCGCCTTTAGAGCGCCGCGGCGCCGGAAACAATCTCGATAATCTCGCGCGTGATCGCTGCTTGACGGACACGGTTCATGTTCAGGGTGAGCGATGAGATCAAGTCTCCCGCATTCTTCGAGGCGGCGTCCATCGCCGTCATGCGCGCGCCTTGCTCAGAAGCGATCGATTCCAACAGCGCGCGAAAGATTTGCGTCTCAACCAGTCGAGGCAAAAGGCGGGTAAAGATTTCCGCGGGCGGTTGTTCGTAAATGTAATCTTTAACTTCCGCGGTCACTGCCGTCTCGCCCGCTTCAGTTTCAGTGGCGCGAGAAATCGGCAGGAGCTGCTCGACGACCATCCGCTGCGTCAGCACGGTTTTGAACTCGGCGAAGACGAGAAAGACTTTGTCGATCGTTTCATCTTCGGTGAAGCGTTTGATGATGTCGCCGGCGACTTCGTGAGCTTCCGAAAATTCAACCCGGCCCTTGCCGGTCAACCCGATGTATTCGCCTACAACGTTCGCGCGCCGGCGGTAGAAGTCGCGCCCCTTTCGCCCGATCGTCAAAAACTCAATCGTCTTGCCCGCGTTCTGTTTGACGAACGCTTGCGCAGCTTTGATTAAGTTCGCGTTGAAGGCGCCGCACAGACCTTTGTCGGCGGTCACCAACACGACCAGGTATTTTTCATCGCCGCGCGCATCGAGCAGCGGATGATGAAAATCTTCGGTCGTCTGGGATCCGAGATCGGCCAGCACGTCAGCCATCTTGTTCGCAAACGGACGAGCGTTGATGACGCGATCCTGCGCGCGCTTGAGCTTCGCCGCCGACACCATTTTCATGGCTTTGGTGATCTGCTGCGTGTTCTTGACCGACTTAATGCGCCGGCGGATGTCTAAAAGATTGGCCATTTTCTGTCGCTGATCACTGCTTCTTTATCCAGGCCGCGATGTCATCAATTACATATTTAGGAATGTTGCGCGGCCGCGCATAGTCTGCATCAGTTGCCGGGCCGGCGCCTTCCAAAAACAAGTGATCGAGTTTCGCGTAACTCTTAAAACTCACGTTCGCTTGTTTGCCTAAGACCCGTTGCCAATCGCCGAACGATTCCATTGTCACGTTGTAATCGCGCTCGCCTTGCAGAATCAAGATCGGTTGTTTGAGCTTGATCGCCACGTCCGGCGGAAAGTAGCCGCGCAGGTCGAGCCAATAACTCACCGGCGCGTAAAGCAACAACTCTTTACTGCTCGCATCCGCCGGCGTAAGTTGTTTGATACGCACTCGCTGCCGTTTGACATTGTCAATCTCGGCTTGCTCGTTCGGCGTGGTCTTTCCATCGAGTCCGAAAAGGTACTCCTCTTGCCGTACCCATTCATCTTCGAGCGGGCGCGTTGCTCCGGCAAAAACGATAAAGCCGGCGATGTTTGCCGGATCCGCAACCCCAATGCGCGGTACGAGCGCGCCGCCCAGACTGTGACCAAGCACAAAGATTCTTTTTGGATCGATTTGCGACGTGCGCCGCAAGAGCGCGACTGCGGCGAGCGCGTCGTCAATCGTCTCGTCCTTCACAGTGAAATTGGACAGTTTGACCAGCTTTTCGGAATGGACGCGGGTGCGTTTGTCATAGCGCAGCACTGCGATGCCTTGCGAGGCGAGCCCTGACGCCAAATCCTTAAATGGTTTGTTGGCCATTTGCGTCTCGTCGCGATCATTCGGCCCTGAGCCGTGCACCAGCACGATAGCCGGGAACGGACCGTTGCCGTTTGGCAGCGTCAACGTCGCCGGAAGCGGCCATTCACTGTTAGCTCCCACCGTGACTTCTTGTTCATGAAAAGAAGTTGGCACTGCGTATGTCGGCGGTTGGTATTCGGCGGCCTTCGGAGCTTTGGCTAAGGCTGCTTCCGCCAGGCTCTCCGCGCCCTCGCGCACAACTTTGAGTTGTTGCGCAGCGCTGTAAAAAAGCAGCGGCACGCGCGCCTCATCCGTCCACAGATCAAGCGCCAGCGTGCTGTTAGCGACGATGTGATAGCGGCGGGTCTTCATCGTTTGGCCCGTGGTTTTGTATTCAGGCATTCCCTGGCGCGCCACCGTGATCGGATAGTCAATCGCCTGACTCGGCAGAAAAGCGACGAAGCTTTGTTCGCCGCCTTTGGTCTCGTCATATTGATCGAGCAGGAAGACAAACTGATGCCACAACAGATTCTCCAGAACCACCGTGGCTTTGGTCGGAAGCTCGCGGTCCGGTTGATTGTTCTGGTGGAGCTTGACGGTTGCGCCGTTGAATTCAGCCGCTAACAATTTGGCCGCGCCGACTGAGACGGAAAAACTAACCGCGCGATGGTTGTTGGCAACCGTCACCGCACTCTGTTGCGCGCTGCTGCCTGGCGTACCGAGTGCGGCTTCAGTCTTAAGCGCGCCGTCCTGGCCAGGTGTGACGCTGTAGTGATCAATCAAGATCGCTTTCGCGCCAACGTAGGTGGTGTATGTGCCGGTTTGCGCAGACGAGCTGCCGAACCACAGACAGAGCAGGCAAACGGCGAACGTGAGCGAGTGTTTCATGTTAACTAAAAGAGCCGTTCGTCAGAGTCGTCACGTCAGGCCGCGACCGCTTGCGCGCGCTCTGTCCAAGTTTCCTTGAAATCCTTCAGCGATTGTTCCAGGTCTTTTTGAATCTCGTCAGTAACCGCTTTCTTCTCGCGCAGGGCCTGCAAAATTCCCGGGTGCGAGTTCTCGACGAAGCGAATCAACTCCGCTTCGAAGGTGCGCACGTCGGCGACCGGTACGTCATCGGTGAAACCGTTGTTCGCCGCCCAAATCACCAGCACCTGCTTCTCGACATCCATCGGCTGATACTGCGGCTGCTTCAAAATTTCCGTCAGCCGTTCACCGAGGGCCAACTGTGCCTGCGTCGCTTTATCAAGATCCGATCCGAACTGCGCGAACGCTGCGAGCGCGCGATACTGTGCGAGCGACAAACGAAGTCCACCCGCGACCTGCTTCATCGCTTTGATTTGTGCAGCGCCGCCGACGCGTGAGACTGAGTTGCCAACGTCGATGGCCGGACGAATGCCGGAGTTGAAAAGATCCGCTTCCAAAAAGATCTGACCGTCGGTAATCGAAATTACATTCGTCGGAATGTAAGCCGAGATGTCTCCCGCTTGCGTTTCGATCACGGGAAGACTGGTCAGCGATCCGGCGCCCTTGGCATCCGAAAGCTTGGCGGCGCGCTCGAGCAGACGCGAGTGCAGATAGAAAACATCGCCCGGGTAAGCTTCGCGGCCCGGCGGACGGCGCAGCAGCAGGGAGATTTCGCGATAGGCCGCGGCTTGTTTGGAAAGATCGTCGTAGATCGTCAGCGCGTGCTGCCCGCGATCGCGGAAGTACTCGCCCATCGCGACTCCGGAATAAGGCGCCAGATACTGCATGGCCGCCGGATCAGAGGCGGTCGCTTTCACTACGATCGTGTAATCCATGGCTCCGAAATCCTGGAGCGTCTTCACCACCTGCGCGACCGTCGAAGCCTTCTGCCCGATGGCGACATAAATGCAAATCACGTCTTTGCCGCGTTGATTGATGATCGTGTCGACGGCGATCGCGGTCTTTCCGGTTTGCCGATCGCCGATGATCAGTTCGCGCTGTCCACGACCGATGGGCACCATTGAATCGATCGCTTTCAAACCAGTCTGCAGAGGCTCTTTCACCGGTTGACGATCGACTACGCCGGGAGCCATGCGCTCGACCGGATTAAATTCATCAGTGAGTATCGGCCCGCGTTCATCGACGGGATTTCCGAGGGCGTCGACCACGCGACCGACCAGCGCTTGTCCGACCGGGACCTGCATGATGCGCCCGGTGCGTTTCACCAGATCGCCTTCTTTGATCGTTTGAAAATCGCCGAACAGCACGACGCCGACCTTGTCTTCTTCCAGGTTCAGCGCCAGACCGCGCACATCGTGCGGAAACTCCAGCAGCTCGACCGCCATGACTTTTTCGAGGCCGTGAACTTCGGCGATGCCGTCGCCGACTTTGATCACAGTGCCGACTTCAGCCACAGTCACGCCGGTTTCGAAGTCCTCGATCTGCTGACGAATGATTTCGTTAATTTCGTTTGCTTTGATTGGTTCCATGATTTTGTCAGTAGTCAGTAGTTAGTAGTCAGTAGTTCGTCCACGCAACGGACAACTGACCACTGACAACTGACAGTTCTTATCCAGCCATCTTTTCCTTAATCTGCTGCAATTGGCTGCGCACGGATCCGTCGTAAACAGTCGAGCCGATGCGCGTTACCAACCCGCCGATAATTTCCGGATCAGTAGCGAAGTCGATACGGACTTTCATTCCAGTCAGTGTTGCCAGCGTGTCATGCAGTTTCGCTTGGGCATTCTGGGGAACGGCGCGCGCCGTAGTCACAGTTGCGGCAACCATTCCCGCGCGCTCATCCAGAATCTGCGCGAACCTGCGATTGATTTCGCCGAGTTCCGTTAGGCGCTGATTCTGCAACAGCACTTTCAGAAAATTGATCGTGGTTGGCCGCGGCTTGGCCATTCCGATTAAGCGGTTGAGCACGGCTCGCTTCTTGTCCAGAGCGATAGTCGGGTTCGCAAACACCTCGCGGAGGTTGGCGTTCGCTTGCAGCATTTCTTCCCACGCCAGCAGCTCTGGCAGAACTTCGGGCGCTTC
>DATLVM010000432.1:0-3723 GCA_035577445.1 Pyrinomonadaceae bacterium | reverse complement strand
GTCCGCGCTTGAAGATGTTCCGGCCGACGCGATCGATGCCATTGCCCGACGCGTCGTCGAGCAAATGTCCGAGAAGGTCGTCCGCGAAATCGCCTGGGAAGTCGTGCCGGAACTCTCTGAATTGCTAATCAAGCAGAAGCTAAACGATCAACGTTAGCAGGCGTAACCAGCTTTGATTTCGAAGGCGGGCTGCGGCCCGCTTTTTCGTTTCGAACTTAGGCCAACGTCGCCACTCAGCTATAATCTAATTAGACTATGAAGAAAAGTCGAAATTCTGAGGACAACAACGCAAAAGACAATATCCGCAAGGAGTATCGGATTGATTACAGCAAGTCGCGGCCCAATCGGTTTTTGAAAATGGCGACTGAGCAACCCCTGGTGGTTATGGTCGATGAGGACATCGCGAGGGTCTTTCCAACGTCCGAGTCTGTCAATGAAGCTCTGCGAACACTGATTACTGCAATGCCTAAAACAACTCCCAAACGTTTGAACAAATGATCGACATCCCGAAAACTTACGACCCTAAAGAAGCCGAGCGGCATCACTATGCGCGCTGGGAAGAGCGTGGCTATTTCGCTCCTGAAATCAACAAGGATCCGAAGGCGCGGCCGTACACGATTGTGATCCCGCCGCCGAACGTTACTGGCTCGCTGCACATGGGTCACGCGTTACAGCACACGATGATGGATGTGCTGACGCGTTGGAAGAGAATGTCGGGATGGCGAACTCTCTGGTTGCCGGGCATGGATCATGCCGGCATCTCGACCCAGTTGATGGTGACGCGCGAGCTGAAGAAGGAAGGGAAGACGCGTCACGACCTCGGCCGCGAGAAATTCGTCGAGCGTGTGTGGCAGTGGAAAGAGCAGTACGGCGGGCAGATTCTGAATCAACTGCGGCGCGAAGGCGCGTCGCTCGATTGGTCGCGATATAAGTTCACGATGGACGAGGACCTCTCGCGCGCCGTGCGCGAGTCTTTCGTTCGCCTGTATGACGAAGGAATGATTTATCGCGGGATTCGGATCGTGAATTGGTGCCCGAATGATCAGACGGTGCTGTCGGACCTCGAAGTTTTGCGCGAGCCGCAGAAAGCCAAGCTCTACTATCTCCATTATCCATTCGTTGAAGGCGAGGGCGGCGTTACCGTTGCGACGACCCGCCCCGAAACAATGCTGGGCGACACAGCGGTGGCCGTGAATCCGAACGACGAGCGTTACCAGGAACTGATTGGACGCCATGTGATTCTTCCGATCGTCAATCGCGAGATTCCCTTGATCGGCGACGAATTCGTCGAATCAGAGTTCGGCACTGGAGCAGTCAAAGTCACACCGGCGCACGATCCGAACGATTACGAGATGGGGCTGCGTCACAATCTTGAGCAGGTTCAAGTCATCGATAAGTTCGCGAAGATGACCGAAGCAGCCGGCGCGGATTTCGCGGGACTCGATCGCTACAAAGCGCGCGAGTTGGTGATTCAAAAACTGGAGGAGCTTGGCCTGCTCGAGAAAGTTGACGATTACGAGAACGCAATTTCGAAATGCGAACGCTGCAAAACGGTGCTCGAGCCGCTGATCTCCACCCAGTGGTTCTGTCGGATGGACCAGTTGCGCGACCTGGCGCTCGGCAAACTGCGAAGTGATCGCAAACCACGATTTGTACCCGACGTCCCTTACGAGAAAGTCTATTCGGATTGGCTCGAAAATCTGCGCGACTGGACGATCTCGCGCCAGCTCTGGTGGGGCCATCAGATTCCGGCGTGGTACACGAAGGACGGCGGCATCATCGTCGCACGTTCGCGTGAGGAAGCGGAGCAGAAAGCCGGCACCAGCGAGCTGACCCAGGACGAAGACGTTCTCGATACCTGGTTCTCTTCAGCGTTGTGGCCGTTCTCGACGCTCGGCTGGCCTGCCGAAACTGAAGACCTGAGGACTTTCTATCCGACATCCGTGCTGATCACCGCGCGCGACATTATCTTCCTTTGGGTGTCGCGCATGGTGATGACCGGACTGAATTTCATCGGCAAAGAGCCCTTCGACGATGTCTACGTCACGGGCACAATTCTCGACAAGCACGGCCAGCGCATGTCGAAGACGAAGGGGAACGGCGTCGATCCGCTCGAAGTCTTTGATAAGTACGGCGTCGACGCAACGCGCCTGACGCTGGCGTCGGTTGGATCGACGGACACGCGCTGGAATGAGAAGCAGGTCGAATCGTATCGCAACTTTGCGAACAAGATTTGGAACGCGGCGCGATTTTGTCTGATGAACTCGGAAGAGTCAGAACCCGGAGCCGTGTCAGAACCGGGAGCGATAGCGACCGGATCAAGTGATCCCTTTGCCGATACAGCGAACCTCCCTCTTCACGATCGTTGGATTCTATCGCGACTAAACAAAACTGCGCGTGACGTGAACGATCAACTCGAGGGTTATGAATTTCATGGGGTCGTGCAGACCCTCTACCACTTTTTCTGGGACGATTTCTGTGATTGGTACATTGAATTATCGAAAGCCACGGTCACTGCAGAAGCAGATTCGCCCGAAAGAAGGATCGCGCGGGCGCGATTGATTTCGATCCTCGAACAGGCTCTGCGTCTGCTGCATCCGTTCATGCCGTATTTAACGGAAGAACTTTGGCAGAAGCTGCCAATCAACCATGCGGCTCAACTTCACGAGGCTTATGCTGGGACTGAGCCAACGATCATGTTAGCGTCGTTTCCGCAAGCGAACGCCGCTTTGATTGATGAGCAAGCGGAAGCGGAGATGCAGGCGGTGATCGATCTGATTTCGCGCGTGCGGAACATTCGCTCTGAGATGAACATCAAACCGGCCGATCGAATCCAGTTGATGATCGCTGCGAAACCCGACCTGCGCCCGGTTTTCGTAGCCAGCTCCGATCAAATCGCGCGTTTGACGCGGGCCGCGGACGTTTCGATCAACGGGAGCGCTGCTCCCAAAGCTGCCGCGCGCGCAGTGTTGTCGGGTGGGGCGGAAGTCGCTGTGCCGCTCGAAGGTTTGATTGATTTCGCTCAGGAGCGCGCACGTCTGTCTCGCGAAAAAGAGAAGCTGCAAAAGGAAGCGACGAAGCTGGAAGGTCAACTTGCGAATGCTGATTTCGTGGCGCGCGCACCGGCGGAAAAAGTTGAAGAGTTGCGCGCTCGCGTCGCCGACATCGCCCAACGAACACAGGCTTTGGATCAGATGCTGGAGGCATTGTCGTGATTCTGGCGGACAGATCACCCACTTATGCGGGCAAGGATGCCCGCGCTCCGTGGAGGCGCGATGTTGAGTTCGTGCACATCAATCGCGATGGTCTTGGCACGCGGGACGCGTGCGTACCCAGGGAGGCGCTGTCGTGAACTGGCTTGACGAAGGCGCGCTCTATTCGAGCATCGGACTGTTTCTGCGTGAGGATCTCGGTCGTGGCGACATCACCACGCAAACCGTTTTGATGCGCAACGCGCGCGCGAAAGGGCGATTCGTGGCGGGCGAGAAGATGGTCGTGGCCGGACTCGAAGCTGCTGAGGAAGTCTTTGCCACGCTCGATCCGCAACAGCAACTCGAAGCATTTACGGCGGACGGCGAAGAAGTCGAAGCGGGCAAAGTCATTGCGCGCACGAGCGGATTTGCTGATGTGCTGCTTGCCGGCGAACGCGTTGCGCTGAATTTGCTTCAGCATCTTTCCGGCGTTGCGACCATCACGCGACAATTCGTTCGGGGAGTCGAAGGA
>DATLVM010000431.1:0-5164 GCA_035577445.1 Pyrinomonadaceae bacterium | reverse complement strand
TTGTCGCGCCTGCTGAGATAGAAAATTGCCTGCTGCAACACGAAGCCGTGCTCGAATGTGCGGTGATCGGTCACGACGATGGCGATGGTCTGGTGAAGCCTAAAGCCTTCATCGTCGCCCGCGAAGGCTTTGTCGCCAGCGAAGCGGTAGCCAATGACATCAAGCAGTTTGTGAGATCGCGACTAGCTCTTTACAAGTACCCGCGCTGGATCGAATTTATCGACTCTCTTCCCAAAAATGATAGGGGAAAAGTCGATCGCAAGCTTCTAAAATAGTAATGGGTAATGAGTGATGTGATGAGTACTAAGTCACGAGCAATGGTTTAAAGGGCTGTCGTTTCACCCACAACTCATCACTCACTCACCGAAGTCTTCCCTCCAAATTGTAATCCCGGAGCCGTCGATAAAGAGTTGAAGGTGAAATGCCGAGCACTTCGGCAGCTTTGCCGCGATGCCAGCCGGTGCGTTCCAGCGCGGCGATGATTTGTTGCTTCTCGACATCGCGGAGAGAACCAGTGGCGCTGCCGGTTGAGGCCGTCGCGTCTTGTGTTGCGACGGACATCGGCGTCGCGCCCGGAACGAAACCGTTGACGCGCGCGACCTCAGGCGGCAATTCGTTGGCCGTGATGCGATTGTCGTTGGCTAGTAGCACCGCACGCTCCAGACAATTCCGAAGCTGGCGCACGTTGCCCGGCCATTGATAGGAACGCAAACGCTCGAGCGCATCAGGCGTAACTTCCGGTGGCTGACCGCCCGCGAGTTGTTTCAGCATGTGATGCATCAGCGGCTCAACGTCTTCAGATCGATCGCGCAACGGCGCGAGATGGATCTGAAAACTATTGATGCGATACAGCAGGTCGGCGCGAAAACCTCCGTCAGCGACGACGGTATCGAGATTTCGATTCGTGGCTGCAACGATGCGCACGTTCACTTCAACTTTGCGCACGCCGCCGACGCGGAAAAAGGTGCGCGTCTCGATTGCGCGCAACAGCTTCGCTTGCAATGCCGCCGGCAGTTCCGTGACTTCGTCGAGGAACAACGTCCCGCCATCAGCCAGCTCGATCAAACCAAGTTTGCGCGCCTTTGCTCCCGAGAAGGCACCCGCTTCGTACCCGAACAACTCTGATTCAAGCAACGTTTCCTGAAACGCCGCACAATTCAGATCGATGAACGATCCATTCGCGCGATTCGACAGACGATGAATCGCCTGGGCAATCAATTCTTTTCCAGTTCCTGACTCGCCAGTGATAAGCACTGAAGCTTCCGATGGCGCCACGCGCTCAACCAGACGAATCGCCTCGGCCATCGCTTGTGATTGGCTGACGATCTCAGGCATCGTCGACTTGCGCTCGATTTGCGCGCGGAGACGCTGATTGTCGACGCGCAGGTTGCGCTTCTCGGCGGCCTGGCGCACGCGCACATCAAGTTCATTAATGCTGTAGGGTTTCGTGAGGTAATCGTACGCGCCGAGCTTCATGGCCGCGACGGCCGTTTCGATCGTGCCCTGGCCCGTGAGCATGATCACTTCCGGCGGATTCGGCCGCTCGTGAAGGCGACGCAGCAGCTCCATGCCGTCCATGTTCGGCATGTTGATGTCGCAGAGCAGCACGTCGACGTTGCTCTCTTCGAGTTTGCGCAGCGCCGCTTCACCGTCAGGCGCGGCCTGCACGCGATAGCCGAGCCGCTGAAGTTCTTTTTGCAGGACCAGACGCAGATTTGCCTCGTCCTCTGCAATCAGCAATCTGGCGTCACGTTGTTCGTTCACTGTTATTACCCCGCACTCAGAGGATGGTACTAATCAGTTGCGACCGGCAACGTTATGGTGAAGGTCGTGCCGACGCCGACCGTCGAGCGAACGTCGAGGCGGCCTCCATGATCCGATAAGATACCATAGCAGACAGCGAGTCCCAGCCCGGTGCCGCGGCCCACGTCTTTGGTCGTGAAGAACGGATCGAAAATCTTCATCATGTTTTCCGGAGCAATGCCGACGCCTGTGTCTCTCACTTCGACCAGCACGCGCGCGCCGCGCTGACTTGCGCGCAGCGTCAGTGTTCCTCCGTCAGGCATCGCGTCGATCGCGTTTGTCGCCAGCGCGACCACGGCCTGCTGCAACTGGCCCACATCACCTGAGATCATCGGCAGTTGCGCCGGCGCTTCGATCACGATGTTAATGTTTTCGCCGCGCTGTTGATGCGTGACGAGCCGCGCCGTGGCCTTGACGATCTCCGTCATATCAACGCGCAAACGTTGGCCGGCGCGCAGGCGACTGAAATCGAGCAGACCATTCGTGATCGACTTGCAGCGGAAAGCTTCATCGCGAATCAGGCCGAGGTATTCGCGCAAATCTCCCGCATCAGGTGAATCGCTGAACGCGCCTTCTTCAATCCTTTTCTCAAGCGATTCAGCGCAAGCGGCGATCGTCGCCAATGGATTATTGATTTCGTGTACGACGCCGGCGGCCAGCCGTCCGACCGCAGCGAGCTTCTCGGCGCGCGCGACTGCCTGATGCGCTTTCACGCGAGCGGTGATGTTTTCGCCGACGGTGATGACGTGAGTAACTCCATCGTTCTCATCCGCGCGCATCGGAATTTTGCTGATCAGCCAATGATTGGTGTCGCCCTTTTCCGTGACAGTTTCCTGTTCAACGCGATGGATCTCGCCCGTGGCAAAGACTGCCGCGAATTCTCTTTGCAACAGTTCGCGACTCTGTTTGGTCAGAACATCGAACACATTTTTGCCGAGGGCCTCGTCCTTGGGAAGACCCAGTTCGCCCAACTCTCGATTACGGTTCCATGAAACGATCTGATAATCGCGATCGATCGCATACAGCGACAACGGCAGCGCGTCGATGATCGCTTCGGTGAAGCGCTGCTGCATCTCGGCTTCTGCGGTGCGGCGATCAACTTCTTCGGCGAGCGTGGCGGCGGATTCGCGCGCCTTCAGATACAACTGCGAAATCTGCGCCGCGAAAGCTGTCTGTTGGGCGGCCGCGTCGATCAAACGCGCTTCAGTTTCAGTACAGTCTTCGTTGCGGGCGAACGCTACCAGCACGGCTCCCGTGTTTTTATTTCCGAAGCCGATCGGTACCACATACTCCAGTCCGTGTCGTTTGTCCTTGAGGAAAAACTCCCTGCGATTGGTGATACGAATCGGTTGCAGAGGCTTCGCTGACGCCAATAGATCCTCAAGCCGTTTAAGATCCAGCAAGCGCCCATCGCCGGCACTGCCTTCTCGATCGAAGACGCACACAGCGAGGCCGTTGCCGTTGTTTCGAATCGCGCAGGCAGTCTGCGCGGCGTTGGTTCCTTCGAAAATCGCACCAGCAACTCTGCGGGCGACTTGCTCAGGCAAGAGCGTGCGAAGCAAACCGTGCCCGAGGTCAACGAGAAAACCCAACTCGCGATTGTTGCCGCGCAACACTGACTCGCGTTGAGCATTGCTCAAGTGTGAATTCACGCGTGAGAGCAACTCGCCGGGTGTCGATGGCTTAACGATGTAATCATCAGCGCCGGCATCGAATGCTTCGATCTTGCGGCGTTCGCTGTCGTCGGCTGAGAAGACGACGACCGGTAGCTGCTTCAACCCCGGTTGAGCGCGCACCAATCTACAGAGCGCGAGGCCGTCGACTTCCGGCAAGGTCACATCGACCATCACCAAATCGCACGGTTCTCTGCGCAGCAGTTGCAGAGCAGCCGGCGCGTCGCTGACGGCGATGGCGCGGTGACCAGCCGTCTCAAAAATGCTGCGCAAGCCGTCGCGCGCCGATTGATCATCGTCGACAATCAGAAGGGTAGCGCTGGAGGTTCTTTCAGTTGTTTGCAAACTCATCAATTCAAAGCTGGATATCCGCAGATTAATTCAGCGGTAAGAGAGAATGGATTGGCCGCATTCGGTCGCGCGGCAAAGAAGGGCAAGCTTTCGGAATTGCGGCCGGCCAGGACGCGGCCGGTGCGGGTTAGTGAAGATGTGGCCCGCAACCACTCTTCCAATTTGACTGGTCGAGGGGGCC
Source organism: Pyrinomonadaceae bacterium (assembly GCA_035577445.1). GTDB lineage: Bacteria > Acidobacteriota > Blastocatellia > Pyrinomonadales > Pyrinomonadaceae > UBA11740. The sequence continues at coordinate 1,156 of DATLVM010000431.1, read as the reverse complement.
ATTGTCAAGCAAATTTAAGGGGTTTTAGTTAATTGCAAAGGAACCAAGGACCTCTTCGAGGGCGTGGTCAATCCCTGATTCCGCCATGCTGGGCTCAGGCCTTGGGGCGAAGATGATCGCCTTGTGGCTGGACTTGGCGCGGTACATGGCCTCGTCGGCTGCGATGACAAGTTGATCCAGGGTCTCGCCGTCAGATCCGTAGACGGCCCACCCCACGCTAATGCCAACCCGCGCGCGTCCCTGGCCGCGGACTTCGATGGAAAAATTCGCGACGGCCCGCTCAATGCGTTCGCGTAATTCCTCGACATGCTCGGCGGCTACGTCCGGGACAATGGCGATGAATTCGTCGCCGGCATAGCGAGCCAGGAAGTCGTACTCGCGCAGTTGGCCATGAACCAGGCCGGCTACTTCCCGCAGCATGCGATCGCCGAGCCTATGCCCAAACGTGTCGTTGACGAGCTTGAAGTCGTCGAGGTCGAGCATAATCAGTTGGAAGGGTCGTCCCGTACGCTGCGCGCGCGCGACTTCTTCGTCGAAACGAAGATGCAAACTGCGAGCGTTGGGCAAACCGGTAAGCGCATCCGTGTGCGCGTTTGATTCAGCCCGCGCATGATTCACTGCGTTCGCGAGCGCGTCCGACGCCAGATGCGTAACCGTTTCCAGCAGACGAATCTGATCGTCGCTGTACTCTTTCAGCGTCGTGGAATAGACGGACAGTGCGCCCAACAAAAGATCGTCTTTGACCAATGGCAACGCCGCCATCGCGCGATAATCACAATCCACCGGGTCGAGGGCGCCGGCGAAATCCAGACTTGGATGCATGCGATTGACCGGTTGACGATTTGCCAAAGCGAATCCGGTTGCGCCTTCACCAAAGGCAAAGCAGCGATCGCGCATGGCTTCGGCATTCTTTCCGACGGCCAACGCGGTGCGCGCGTAACCCTCGCTTTGGTCAAATAGATAAACGACGCAAGTATCGAACGGAACGATCTGACCAACCTTGTCGACGATGCTCGCGAGGGTGTTCTCGATTTCGAGAGACGACCCAAAGGTGCGAGCGATTTCATACAGCGCGTAGACTTCGCGATGCGCATTGCGGATCTTGTCGTAGGCAGTAAACGCGGCGCTCTCGTGCGTGGGCACGCCGTCTTCGTGG
>DATLVM010000430.1:0-2943 GCA_035577445.1 Pyrinomonadaceae bacterium | reverse complement strand
GGAATGGCGGTTGGTTGCGCGATTTCAATGGTTGTGCAACGCAACCCGCTCTACAGCGCGATCTCGCTAATCGGCGTCTTCATTTCCCTTGCCTGTTTGTACGTGACGCTGGCGGCGCCGTTCATCGCGGCGGTGCAAGTGATCGTTTATGCCGGCGCGATCATGGTGCTCGTCGTGTTCGTGATCATGCTGCTGAATGTTGAGGAAGAAGAGCGACAACCGGTGCGCTTGCGGACTCTGGTTCCGATCGCGGTGGCGCTGGCCGCGATTTTCTTTGCTGAGACGGCCTTCATAATCTTCTTCGTCCAGACATCCCCGGCGACGCCGGCCGGAGGCGCTTCCGATGTTGGTCTGACGTCCTCGATCGGTTCCGGATTGTTCACTACCTATCTGCTGCCGTTCGAAATAACTTCGATCCTTTTATTAATGGCGGTCGTCGGCGCGATGACGCTGGCGCGCCGTGGCGGACTGATCGGCGCGAATGTCGGCGTTGTACCTGGCTATCAGAGCTTTGCGCGTGAAGTTTTGCATCCAATGGCCACGCCGGATCTGACGCAAGTCGAAGCGCGCACTTCCAGAGAAGCCGAGGAATTACTCGGCGTTTCTGATGCGCCACACGATCGAAATGAGTAGTAGCGGTAACGCCAGCTGATTGCTGCTACTGCCTACTGCCTGCTGCTTTTTATGGTTCCACAGCTTTCATGGTACTTGGCGCTTTCGGCGGTGCTGTTCACGATTGGTGTCGTCGGCGTAATGATCAAGCGCAACGTGATCTCGATGTTCATGTGCATCGAGCTGATGCTGAATGCCGTGAACCTGACGTTCGTCGCGTTCTCGAGTTTCTTTCGCGATGTCACGGGTCAGCTTTTTGTTTTCATTGTGATGACGGTCGCTGCTGCTGAGGCGGCTGTCGGTTTAGGAATCATTATTTCCATCTTTCGGAATCGCGAATCGTTGGATGTTGATGATGCGAGTGTATTGAAACTTTAATCGTTCGCGGCTTCGCCGCCTGATGTGCGGTAAGGCTATGCCTTACCGACAAGTCGAAAGGAATTTCAATTGTTTCTGAATCGAGGCTGCGCCTCGATTCAGAAACACAAAAAAGAGGACGAGTTGGCCGCCGGAAGGCCGAAGGCCTTCCGCACATCGGGCGGCCGAGCCGCAAACGCGCGCTTTCAAGTGGAAAGACATCTTCTTAGTCTAATCATCTTCGCCCCACTAGCCGGTGCAGCCATCAATTGGCTGATCGGCCGTCGTGTGCGGAATGAACGATTCATCGGCATGGTCGCCTGTGGCTCCGTTGGTATCTCGACACTCATCGCGTTTTACCTCGCTTTTAAATCAGACGGCGCGCTGCGTTCGACGCAGCCGATCATGGATCATCTCTGGACTTGGATTCAGGTGGGGAGCTTCCGTGCTGATTTCGGTCTCGCGATGGATCGCCTGAGCGGCATCTACGTTCTCTTCGTCACGTTCGTCGGCTTGTTGATTCATATCTTCGCCACCGGCTACATGCACGGCGATAGCGGTTATTATCGCTTCTTCGCGTACCTCAATCTCTTCATGTTCGCGATGCTGACGCTCGTGCTGGGCGACAACTTTCTGTTGATGTTTGTCGGCTGGGAGGGCGTCGGTCTCTGCTCGTACCTGCTGATCGGTTATTACCTCGACAAAGACGAAGCCGCGCCCGCAGCAAAGAAAGCCTTCATCGCAAACCGCGTGGGTGATTGGGGATTTGTTCTCGGCATCATGCTGGTCTTCTTCCTCACGTCAGCTAAAGGCGTTGCGTCGATCAGCTTCTTTGATAAACCCGTTCAAGGTGTCACTAGCGCGCTCGCGACCATCGCGGCGATGCCAATTGATGGATTCACCTGGCATGCGATCTTCGCAGGCGGAATTACTTCGGTCGCGGTCTTGCTGTTTATCGGAGCAACCGGCAAGAGCGCGCAAATCCCTCTGTTTGTTTGGCTGCCTGATGCGATGGCCGGCCCGACGCCGGTGTCCGCTTTGATTCACGCCGCGACGATGGTCACAGCGGGCGTCTACATGCTGGCGCGTTGCTCGGCGATCTTCACGCACGCACCGACGGCGATGTTCATCGTCGCGATCATCGGCGCCGCCACTGCGTTGTTCGCGGCAACGATCGGTCTCGCGCAAAACGACATTAAGAAGGTGCTCGCGTACTCGACGATTTCGCAGCTCGGCTACATGTTTCTCGCCTGCGGCGTCGGCGCGTTCATCGCGGCGATCTTTCACGTAATGACGCATGCGTTCTTCAAAGCGCAACTGTTCCTCGGTTCAGGTTCAGTGATTCACGGCATGCATCACGAGCAGGACATGCGGCGCATGGGCGGCTTGCGCAAGTACATGCCGATTACGTGGATCACGATGGTTTGTGGCTGGCTGGCGATCTGCGGTGTTCCCGTCTGGGCCGGCTTCTTTTCGAAAGATGAAATTCTTTGGAAGGTGTGGGTCGCCGGACCATTCAATTTGCCGGCCGGAGCGGCCAAGGCTCTGTGGTTCGTTGGAATAGTCACGGCTTTGCTGACCGCAATTTACATGACGCGCTTGATGGTGATGACGTTCTGGGGCAACGAACGTTTCCGTGAAACAGATCATCATCACGGCGAGCATCATCACGACGTCGCGCACGAGCCGCATGAATCGCCGCTCTCGATGACGATTCCGCTGATCGTGCTGGCGATTCTTTCAACCGTGGGCGGCCTGGTCGGAGTGCCTTACGCGATTAGCTCTCTCGCCGGTGGTCATCCCGAAAATTATTTTGAAGAAACTTTGGCGCCGGTCATTAGCACCGTGCCTTCCGCGCGCGTGCCTGAAGGCGCCACCGAAAATTTGCGCTGGCTATCGCCGCCTCCGCAAGAGATAGACGGCAAGCCGGCAGTCGCGCCAGTTGGCGAAGCTCCGGGCGCAGCAAGTTCGCAT
>DATLVM010000429.1:0-7671 GCA_035577445.1 Pyrinomonadaceae bacterium | reverse complement strand
ACTGATCGTCTGTTGGCGCGCATGAAAGTCGACTCCGATATATACTGTCATTGGCGTCTCCTTCTGCTAACGCAGATTGTTTATCCAACCGTCAGTCTAACAACTTACGGCAGGAGACGCCTGCTTCATACCATCAAGCGGGGTCAAGAAGGTGCTTCCTGATTCCGCTCGCTACCGCTCGCGGTTCTGCATTTTGTCTAGAACCCGAAGATCAACGTCACCTTAGCCGCCCGCAGCGAACCCGGCGAGATGTTGTTATTGCCATCGGCAGTCAAGTAGTACTTCTGATTCAGAAGATTTTCGAAGTGCGCTTGCAGCTTCCATTTCTCTGCGATCCGAACGTACGCCGCAGCATCGATCTTCGTATAGCCCGGCAGCGTCACCTTGTTATCGATCGCCGCAAACATATCCGATCGGTGAACCACACCCAGACCTAAAGCCACTCGCTTCACCACCTGGTATTTATTCCAGAGCGAAAAAGTGTTGCGCGGCACGAGTGCGACTTGTGCCCCTTCGCGAGCAGCGGTCGTGGCGCTGCTAATGAATGAGTCCTGACGAGCGTAGCCTCCGGCGATCGACCATGAACGCGTGAGGTTGCCGCTGGCGCCGGCTTCAAATCCGTTCGACCGCTGCGAACCCGTTTGCAATATGCGCGTCGGATCGTTCGGATCGGTTGCGCGCGTGTTTGTGCGATCCTGCCGGTAGAGGGCCGTCGTCAATGTCAGGTTCGGACGAACATCCCACTTCGCGCCGACTTCATAGTTCGTGAACTGCTCGGGCTTCACTTGTTGAGTAACGGTGGTGAGTGATGAAAACTGATCACCGGAACTTGGGAGATAGGAAACGCCGTAGCTGCCATAAAGCGAGAGCGGCATCAAAGGCTTAACCACAATGCCCAGACGAGGAGACACCAGCCGATCGATGCGTCGAAGATCTTCACCAGTGCGGTTGTTGTGAAACTTCAGATCGAAATAATCGAAGCGCACTCCGCCAAGCACCTGCACGCGACGCGATAACTCGACCTGATCTTGAACAAACGCCGCCGCGAGTGTCGTCGTCAGATGATTGTCGGCATCTGTGGCGCTCTGACGGAAAGTCACCGGAACGCTAGTTGTCGGATCCGTCAGCGAAACTTGAATCGAGGTCGAACTGTTATTGAAGAAACCAGTGTTGCGGAAATTATCCGTCAGTTGACGGCCGGCTTCGGTTCCGCCAAGCAGCGTGTGTTTCACCCGTCCAGTCTTCGTAACATAGGTTAGGTCAGTCTGATCGAAGAAGTTCCGTCGCCCGGTCGCATTGTTGTAGGCAGTAAGCGTCGCCAAAGTCTTCGCCGCATTCACCGCGCCCGGCACGTAATTCTGGTAGCCGCGATCATAGTTTCCGAACAGACTGCGATTTCTGATCGTCAGCTTGCCCATCTTATGACTTACCAGAGTTGACCAGAGATCGACGGTCGCCCTGACGCGGCTGTCGCTTGGATTCCCAAAGTAGGTCTCGATCGGAACATCAACCGGCCTTCCCGCAAAAGACGGGAGGCCGCGATCCGCAACGCGCGTATCGTGAAAATGCTCGTACCCGACGGTGATGGTCGTGTGGGCGCTGGGAACGATCGTCAGGGTTGGATTGAGGCCGTAGCGTTCCAGATTGACGAACCGCCTGAAGCTTCCCGAATTCTCGTACACGCCATTCAAACGCAACGCGAACTTGTTATTAATCGGCTGATCGATATCGCCGGTGACTCGCCTGTTTCTGAATGAGCCGCCATCGATTGTGAATTCGCGCAAACGCGTAAAGCCCGCTTCCTTCATCGCGCGATTAAGGATGCCGCCACCACCGCCGCGGCCGAAGGTCATCGCGTTCGGTCCTTTCAGGACTTCGACGCGATCGACATTATAGAGGTCCCGGTAATACTGAACGTCGTCACGCACACCATCGCGAAAAAAGTCAGCGCTGGTGCTCACCCCGCGAATGACAAGCTGGTCGCGATTGTTCTCACCTTGATGCGAAGTAATGCCAGGCACGTAGCTGACAACATCGGCAATGCTGGCCATCGACTGATCCTGGATCTGCTCTTTGCTGACGACGGCAATAGACTGCGGCGTGTCGCGTAGCAGGGTAATGGTGCGCGTCGCGCTGCTGACGGCGCCGATTTGATACCCGCCCAAGTCTGTTACGGTCACAGTTGCGCTGGGCATGCCAACGTCCAGCATAACTTCCAAAGTTTGACCGGCTTGTCGAGCATCGAGTTTCGCTGTGCTATCCAGAAATCCTTCGGCCATTACTTTCACGTTGTATTCACCAGGTTCGAGGGTCAGCGAAAATTCGCCGTCTTGATCCGTGACTACATCGACAGCCGGACGGACGGATCGCGCCGAGACTCGCGCGCCGCGAACGGCCGCCCGGTTCGAATCCACTACTCGACCTCGGACCAGGATCTTCTCGCCTAACACTCCAGCCTGCTGCGCCTGGCAGACAAGGTTTGACGATAACAATGCGCCAACCAGAAGAGCGATTACGCGGATTGCACTAAATCTCATCCTGATTCCCCCTGTCGAGTTCGAATTCCTAAAGACTCCAGTCATGAAATTGAAAGTCGTTTTCATAACGCTGCAGATTATAGGCGCGCGCGAACAAACCGGTCAAGAGCGAAGATTAATCTCTTTGTGACCGCAGTCACGAAACCCGAATCGTCTCGGGCAGGGCCGATTGGGCTGAAACATCCGAGTCGAGTTATTTAAGTCTCGAGGTCAGCGCTTTTTGTGAAGTATTCGCGAGAATTTGAAGTCCCAAATCAACTCTCTTTAGTATCTGAGGGTGATAAGATTACCGATAGAACAAATGCCGGCGACCAGAAAGAAAAGCGCGCCTGATTCGCATGGGGTAAAGCTCACGCGTCCCAAGGAAGGCCCGTCAGTGTCGACAAAAGAATTCCTCGCACTGAAAAAGCCCAAGGGTGATTTGATTTTGGAGATCGAGGGCGAGCGTGTTCCGGTTACCAGTCTCGATCGCGTCTACTGGCCTGATGAGAAACTCACAAAATTCGATCTGCTCTGCTATTACCTGCGAATCAGCGACCTCATCCTGCCGTTCCTGAAGGATCGGCCGGCGATCCTGCAGCGTTATCCGCGCGGCATCAAAGCGCCGATGTTTTTTCAGCAGGACACGGAAAGTGCGCCCGCATTCGTCAAGACTGTGCGGCTTGTGAATCAGGAAGGCCGCGAGGTGCGTTACTCGGTTTACACGACGATTGGCTCGCTGATTCACTTCGTAAATCTCGGCACGATCGAGCAGCATCCGTGGCATTCGACTTTGCAGCATCTCGATAAGCCGGATTATTTCATGCTCGACCTCGACCCTAAGCAGGCGCCTTGGCAAAACGTCCTGGAGGTTGCGCTCGTCTGCAAAGAAGTGCTCGATGAGCTTGGTCTGCCGGCTTTTCCCAAGACCTCAGGATCATCAGGCATACACATTTATCTTCCGCTCAAGCCTAAGTACAACTATGGAAAGATCGCCGCCATAGCTGAAGGTCTGGCGGCTGAAGTCGCTCGCCGCGTGCCGAAGATCGCGACCGTCCAACGCTCGTTAGCGAAACGTCAGAAGCAGCAGGTCTATGTTGATGCTATGCAGAACGCGCGTGGCAAGACGATCGCCGCGGCGTACAGTGCGCGGGCGAAACGCGGTGCGACCGTGTCGATGCCTTTGACCTGGAAGCAGATCGAGAAGGGCGTAAAGATTTCTGATTTCACGATCGAAAACGTGCCAGGTTTGATCAAGAAGAGCCAGCCTTGGAAGAACTTCTTTGATAGCCGGCAGGAACTGAAGCTAACCCACTAATCCTCGCTTCTGTCTATTAAGCGGCCCGCTTGTCGTTCGCGTCGCAAAAATTCATAAGGCAACATGATGCTAAGGCCGTAGAACTCGTGGCCGATCACATCACCAAAATCCCTTCTGTCGAGAGTCAACAACGTCTCAGCGTGGGCAAGTGCTGTGAACAAAATAGGTCGATCTTTGCTGCCTGGAAAAACAACAACGCGATCAAGCGAAACGATGTCCTCGACTGTCGTAAGTTGCCTCCTTAGTTGTTCCCACGTGTGCGACGCTTCTGGCGGAAGCTTGCTAAGGTTGGGAGTCACCTCGGCGAACGCATACGCACTTCCAACCAAGATCCAGTTGTTTCTGTTTGAGAGATTGAAGATTGCCCGCGAGGACCCTTGAGCGGAACCACATCCCGCAATCAAAACGCTAGTATCAAGAAACAGATTCACTGCTCACAGAGAAAACGACGATAGCCTTCTTCATCTTCGGCTATCCATCCCTGCATTTGTTCGGCAGTGAAACTGCGCGGCGGGGGCATGCTGCCTTCTTCGCGCAGTCTCTTTGAGAGAAACAAAATCAGTTTCTGCTTCTCTTCCGCGGGTAGTTGCGCTGCGGCAGCCTCAATTTCGGCGAGTTTGGTCATAGCCAAATCAGACTAGCATTCAGCCCGCCTAATCTCAAGACTATTGGGTCTAAGGGTAGGGTCTAAGGCTGTGTCAGTTTTTTCTTTCCCGCGACCGCATCGTCATAAGCACCGCCATCGATCGGCCCGATCTTAATAGCGGCATCAAACTCTTTGATCGCTTCATCGTTACGTTCGAGAAAGGCGAGGATCCTGCCCATCGATTCGTGCGCATGCGATAACAGCGCGCCGTCGGCGTCCGGCGTCGCGGCTGCCACCGCCAGGCGATAATTCGCGAGCGCGCGATTCAATCGATCGGCCTGTTGCGCATCGTCCGTGGAATCACGCGCCCACAGGCTCGCGGTGCGACCCAACGTGAACAGCAGACGCGCGTCCCCGGGATACTCAAGCATGAGCGACTTCAATTGCTTCTCGGCATCTTCGTAATGACGGGTTTGCAGTAGCTTCTCGATTTCCGCGAGGGATCGGATCAGCCCAGCGTTGCGCGTTCCTTCCACCGCTTCGCGCGTCTCGGCAGACGGATCGATCAGCCAAATGGAATACCGCGGATGCGCTTTACGATTCGCGATGGCCCGATCTCGGGCGGTAGACGCTGTTTCCAGTCGCTTGGTCTCTTTAGCGGGATCGATGCCAGTGATCATGTCGCCAAAAAAGTTGGCGATGTCGAAACCTGAGCTTTGGAAATCGCGCAGTTGATCGGCAAAGAAGAACGCCAGCGCTGCGCCATGCTCGTAATCGTCTGCCAATTCAGCCACCGATTCGTCGGCTATTGCCGCGCGTGCCGCTTCGGCTTCTTTCGCGATGGCCGCGCGCATGGCATCGTCTTTGGCCTGCTGTAAACGCGCGCGCTGAATTTGCGTGACCAATTCATATCGATTCGCTTCGGCGTAGCGCGCGTCGGCCGCCGCCACCAAAGATTTACCCACTACGATGAATACATCGGGAGAAACGGTCGCGCCGGACTTCGTACGCGCATCGATCACTTGCTTAATTTGATCGCGCTGAGTCGCGACCTGCTTGTTGAACTTCAGCACGAGCGGATCGATGACGAATTGCATGAAGCCACGCCGTAATTCGGACGAGGTCGGATCAGTTCCTTCAGGGACGATCGCGTAATACTCATCCGCGATCACGCGAAAGTTGATCGTGCCCGGCGCTGCCAACAAATCGGGAACGATATAGAAGTGGCGCTCGTGCTCGCGCGTCGAGTACGCCACCACGTTCTTGTTTTTCTTGTCCGGACTCTTCACCCGCACGCGTTCGGTGGTAACGGTAATCGGACGCGTGTGCAGGTACGATAAGACCGAACGAACCATCTCTCCGGTCAGCGGACGCAGCCGGTCGCCTTCTGCCTGATATGCGCGCATGTAAGAAACCAGACGTTCTTCCATGCCTGACTTGCGATAGAACTCGCGCACCAGCGATGCGAAGTCGAGCACCTCGAGCACGCCTGCCGGCAACTCCTCAGATCGCTCGGGGCCTTCCAACAATGGCGGTTGTCCCATCGCGTACGCGAGCGAAACATACCGGGCGGCTTCAAGCCCAGCTCGCGTCGCGTCATCAGTCGCAGTTGCCGGCGCGGGTAGCTTGTTGCGTTCGTAGAAGTTCTTTAGACGTTGGCGCAGATCCGCGTCGAGGTTCGCATGATCGTTTCGCAGAACCGTGCGAAATGGCGAGGGCGCTTTTCCGGCCGGCGTAGGATCGAAACCGGCTGCGTCCAAAGCGGCCATGACGATGATCAAACGTGCATCGGGTTGAACCTTGACGCCGTAATCTGAGATATCGAATGACGTCGTTGGCCGAGCCTGGGGCGTCGGCGACGGTCCGGGTTTCGCCGGTTGAGCGACTGCGCTGCCGCCAAAGACAATTAGAAATGCGATTGGTAAAGCTTTTCTGATCATGTTGTCGATTACTTGAAGAACTGATCGAAGGTACGAATGCGCTATGTTAACTGATGCTCGATACGGCGCAAACCCGCGCCGCCACCTCGCTAGCCTGCTGAGATGTCACTGTGCGTGGGGCGGATGCTTATACGTCAGGAATCCAAAACTTTTGGTTGTTTACCTCGACAGGTTTCAGGCCGCGTTGGGGCAGCTCGCTCTCTTTCAATCCAAGAAAGGTGAAGTGCGGCAGGTCGCTCAAGACGGTTTGAAACCAGCCGTGCTCAGCCATGATCTCCCGCACCCGCGCGACGAGAAACTCGTTCGCATCGAAAGCCAGCATCGCGATGTGTTGAGACGTGCCGGGCGCAGCAATCGAATAGAGGACCGATTTCGAAAAGTCCTTGCTAAAGAAGATCCCTTGCTTTTCCAGCTCTAAAACTTCCGGCACTTGTTGATTGATCGGAAGAGCGCGCAGGCGATCAGCTTCGTCCGATGGCAAACGGCCGGCACTCGTCCAATGATCCAGCGCCGGCAGAAATCGCGAATTCCACAACCGCACTGTATCGGCATAGCTGCGACGCGCCGCTTCCGCGCCATCGCGCGGCGTGATGTCCAGGCCTTCAGCCTGCGCCGCAGCGCGCGCAATCACCAAGGCTTTCATCGCCGCCGGCTGTAATTCAATTACAGCCTCACCGATCGTCGCCGACGCTACGCCGGCCGCGTTCTGAAACTCGGAAACTTGATCTTCACTCGTAAAAACACACGCCGGCGGCGGCAGGATGTCATCGCTGCCGACGAACATTGCGCCATAGTCATGCAGCACGCGACGGGCTACATCGTCGCCCTCAGGACAGATGTCTGTCACAGTTCGATCACGTTTGCTAAGAAAATCGTGAAGCGTGCGATAGAACGGGGATGACAGATTGGATTCGGGCATCGGCAAACAATGATAAGGTTGAAGGCGACAGCTAGCAATTGGAGTTCTCGCTCATTCTCATTCACACCTCGCTTCAGCGAGGTGACATGGAGCAGACCAGGTTTGACAGAAACCGTTTCAACGGTAATGACATACTTGACCCATCAAGTACCTAGCCCTTTCCGGTGCAGGCGGGAGCTGCGGAGCAGCGGTAGGAGCTAAGCCCAAGGCGAGGCTCTGCGAGCCTTGGGTGGCGGTCGTTGGTTATCTCAGAGCCGCGAAGCGGCGACAGAGAGTTAACGGGCAGGCTGAACTATCGATGCTTTCGCCCCTTGCGGGGCTCAATCGCTCTACTTGGTTCGTTAACCCCAAGGCTCGCGGAGCCTCGCCTTGGGCTTAGTTCTGAACGCTGC
>DATLVM010000428.1:0-7809 GCA_035577445.1 Pyrinomonadaceae bacterium | reverse complement strand
AACCATGAGTTCAAAGATTACCAGTATCAAACGTAAGCGCGGGAAAACAACGCGCGTGCCTGATGTCGATCTCGATCGGATAGCCAGTGGTGTGCGTCTAATCCTCGAGGGTATCGGCGAAGATCCAAATCGCGAAGGCCTGCTTGATACTCCGAAGCGGGTCGCAGAAATGTATGCGGAGTTAACTGCGGGAATGCGCGAAGATGCGGCGCAGCATATCGTGCCACTTCCGGGCAACAAGCACGACGAGATGGTGATCGTTAAAGACATCACGATTGCTTCGCTCTGCGAACATCACCTCGCGCCGTTTGTTGGCAAGTGTCACATCGCCTACATCCCGAAGAACGGAAACATTCTGGGAGTGTCGAAGCTGGCGCGGCTGGCGGAAGCATTCGCGCGCCGTTTGCAATTGCAGGAGCAGTTGACGTCGCAGATCGCGAATACCCTGTATGAAGAACTGAAACCGCTGGGCGTGATGGTCGTGATTGAAGCTGAGCACACCTGCATGACCCTGCGCGGAGTGAAGAAGTCCGGCGCGCAGACAGTTACTTCCGCGGTCCTCGGCGGCTTTCGCAAAGACCCGCGCACCCGCGCCGAAGCGATGTCGCTGATCACAGGTAAATGATAAATCTGGCAATCACGGAATGATCTCGTTAAAGTAGAAATTACTATGCAGCAGCTCAGGAATCAGGCCGAAGCAAATTCTGAAGTCCCCATCAATTACGCGTACATTACGCGGCAAGCCGGGGTTAGGGGTGGAAACCCCATCATCGTGGGCACGAGGATAGGTGTGCACGACGTGATCGCTTTGTTACAGAACGGTGAAACAGTTGAGAGTATTCTGACCCGGTGTTTCCCTGAATTGACGCCAGCGCAAGTGTACGAATGCCTGGCTTACTATGAAGATCACTGCGAAGAAACTGACACGCTCGTAGCCCGTCAGATGAGCACTGAAGATAATCCATGAGATCTTTATTTGTCTCAATCGAATAAATCCGCCTGCTGCCACTACTCACGTGCGGGAAATAGTCTTCTATAAAACCGAATCTGGTTCATCTCCTGTCGAAGAATTTCTCGACTCATTGACAGGAAAACAAGCCCAAAAAGCAACTTGGGTCTTACGGCTTGTCGAAGAGCTTGACTCAGTCCCGACGCAATACTTTAAGAAACTTACTGGCACTGACGACATCTGGGAAGTAAGAATGCAGATGGGCGGTGATATAATTCGTCTGCTTGGGTTCTTCTACGGCTCGAGATTCATTGTCTTAACAAATGGATTTGCTAAAAAGACGCGAAAGACTCCCCGCAAAGAAATCGCTTTGGCAGAGCAGCGGAAGCGCGAATATTTAAACAGGAGCAAGAAATAATGACCGAGTTGGAGAAATATATTAACCGACGAAAGCGGCGCGATGTCGAGTTCGGTGAGCGCTTTGAGCCAGGCTACTCCAACTTCAAAGTTGGCGTGTTACTCAAGGACGCGCGAGAAAGAGCCGGGTTAACGCGAGACGAAGTCGCGCGAAAGTTAAGAACGAAGAAGTCGGCGATATCAAGAATAGAGAATCACGCAGAGGATTCGAGTTTATCGGCGATTCAGAGATACGGGAAAGCCTTAGGAAAAAGAGTCAGGGTGGAGATTGTGGGATAGATGGGTTCCGAAGAAAAGCCTCTCGTTTTTATCAGTTGCGGCCAGTTCACAGACGATGAGATTTCACTTGGCAAAGCCGTCGAATCCCTTATTCAAAATGAGACTTCTTTCGATGCGTACTTCGCGGAACAACAAAACAGCCTAGATGGCCTAACGACGAATATTTTGTCGAACCTCAATCGTGCGGCCGGTTTCATCGCGATCATGCATCACCGAGGCGAATTCGACACTCCCCATGAACACCTGATACGTGCCTCGGTTTGGGTTGAACAGGAGATCGCGATTGCGGCTTTCATTCAACACGTTCTGGGAAGACGAATCGAAGTGGCGGTGTACATTCAACGTGGCATCAGCCGGGAAGGTATTAGACAACAGCTTCGCTTGAAACCCGTCGAGTTCGATCAGTCTGACGAGGTATTGGCTGACCTGCGTAAACGAGTCAAAAGCTGGGCAGTTGAAGCTACCTCTCCACAGCCGTTACAAGCGGAATGGAGGTTCGAGTACCTGAGGCCGCCCGCTTCCGACCGACACGACTATCGCTTGACCGTTGAACTTGTCAATACAGGATCGTCAGTCATAGCGGAATGGATGGCTGAAGTCTGGTTCCCCTCGCAGTTCATGGAGGGAGCGCGGTCTTCGGAGGGTTTCAAGCGGTTCCGCACTGATGACTCCGAAAAATACGCCACCTCCAAACGCATCTTCCCAGGTGATCGCTTGCGGGTGTTTGGCATCCAGTACTTCGTCACAAACGAGAATTGGCCCGGCTGGTATGAAGGCGAGCGGCCAATGCCGACCGTACGCATTCGTGTCTCGGCGGCGAATCAGAAGCCTTGGCAGGTTGAGATACCGTTCATGAAAATCCAGCATTTCTGATGTGGTCGTACGAACTTCGGTGGCCAACACCGCAACTGTTTCAGGACTTTGAGAGGCAGACATCCGGAGACATCAGCTTGTGTAGGAGTGAGACGAGAAGCCATGAAGAACAAGTGCGTGAGAATCGTTGTTACGGGACTCATAATCGGAGGGCTCGCGATGATAGGAATTGCGCAGCGGACACGAGGAACTTCAAGCCCAATCAGTGAAAGCGCTCTTCGCAGCCACATCAAATTCCTGTCTGACGATCGTCTCGAAGGGCGCGGCACCGGTGCGCGCGGTGGCGAGCTGGCGGCGCTTTACATTGCCGAGCAGTTCGAAGCGATGGGATTGAAAGGCGCCGGAGCCAAAGGAAGTTTCTGGCAGCCCGCGTCGCTGGTTGGCGTCAAAGCCGATCCGAAGACTGAACTGCAGATCAACGGCGCGAAAGGAAGCGAAGCTTTCAAGTTCGCGGATGATTTTGTCGCCTTTACCGGAGCGCAAACCGATCGGGTGAATGTGAAAGCCGATCTGGTTTTTGTCGGATATGGAATCGACTCGCCTGAGCAAAAGTGGAATGACTACAAAGGACCGGCGGAAGATTATCGCGGCAAGATTCTCGTGATGTTGGTTAACGATCCGCCGGCGACTCCGGAAGAACCAGATCTGTTTGGCGGAAGACGACTGACTTATTACGGCCGCTGGACTTACAAATACGAAGAGGCTGCGCGACGGGGCGCGGTGGGCGCGATTCTTTTGCACACGAACGAATCGGCCGGCTATCCGTGGAGCGTGGTGCGCACGTCGAATGGATCGTGGCGGTTCGACATTGCGCGGACTGCGGGCGACAAGATTCCATACCTGCAAGTGCGATCCTGGATGACCGACGACGCCGCGCGCCGAATGTGCTCTTTGGCGGGTTTGAATTTGGCCGAGTTGCGCAGGCAGGCGGCATCACGCGACTTTAAGCCGGTGAAGATGAATCTCACCGCTTCAATCGATCTAAACAGCGAAGTCAAACGCGTCGAAGCTCCCAACGTCGTCGCGATTCTGCCCGGCAGCGATCCGAAATTGCGCGATGAATACGTTGTGTTCTCGGCTCATTGGGATCATCTCGGCGTCGGCGCGCCCGATAAGAGCGGCGACACGATTTACAACGGCGCGCTGGACAACGCGACTGGCGTCGCATCCGTTTTGGAAATCGCGCGAGTTCTATCAACTCTGCCGCCCGCCCAGAGACCGAAGCGATCGTTCTTGTTTCTGATTCCCACTGCGGAAGAGCAGGGACTGATTGGCGCCGAATGGTACTCGCAACATCCGCTCGTGCCGGTCGCAAAAACCGCGGCTGACATCAACCTTGATTCGATGAATATTCTTGGACCGACTGCCGACTTTGTGCCGCTCGGCGCTGAACGATCTTCGTTGAAAGCGGTCGTCGATCAGATTGCCCGCGAGCGTGGTCTGCGTGTCTCGCCCGATCCGCGACCCGAGCAAGGCTCGTTCTATCGCTCGGATCATTTTCCTTTTGCGAAGGTCGGCGTGCCGTCGATTAGTTTGAAGGAAGGCAACGAATACATCGGCCATCCGAAAGAATGGGGCGAGAAGAAATTCAAGGAGTACAACGACGCGCACTATCACCAGCCGTCGGACGAGTACGGCGACGATTGGAATTTCGCGGGCATGATTCAGGAAGCGGATTTCGCAATGGAGATCGGCAAGCGCGTGGCGAATCTGCCAACGCTGCCTAAATTCAATCCGAATGATGAGTTCGCCAAGCACAGTAAGCGCTGAGTTGTCCGCAGATTACGCAGAAAAACACATGGCCACAGAGAGGCACAAAAAGCGCAAAAGAAAATTCGTCGAATATAGATCGATCCTTCTAATTCCTTTTGTGCTTCTTGGGCCTTTTCGTGGCTATCTCTTTTCCTAATCTGCGTAATCTGCGGATATAACTTCCGGAGCGATTGAGCCTGATCGATTTCACGATTGACGATTTACTAATGACCTTTTACTGATGACCTTCTACGTCACGACCCCCATCTACTATGCCAACAGCCTGCCGCACCTCGGCCATCTGTACACGATGGTCGTGGCGGATGCGATTGCGCGATCGAAACGACAGCAGGGCATCGACACTTTCTTCCTCACGGGTACGGACGAACACGGCATCAACATCGAGCGAGCCGCGCAAAAGAACAATCGCACACCAAAGGAACAGGCCGATTACGTTGTCAGCTATTTCACGAAAATGACTGACGCATTTGGTTTGGACACAGCGCATGGCGGCTATGACATCTTCATGCGCACAACGAACCCTTTTCACTACGAAGGCGTGAGCGAGCTTTGGCGACGCATGGCCAAGGCGAAGACGCCGAAAGGAAATGATGCGCTCTACCGCGGCCATTATGAGGGTTGGTTTTGCGCGGCCTGTGCGGAATTTAAGACTGAAGATGAATACGCAGCGCCGGCAAATCCGGAGGACCCACCGACGTGCTTAGTACATGACACGAAACTCGATCGCATTTCTGAAGAGAGTTACTTCTTCCGACTGTCTGATTACGACGAAGCGTTGCTAAACCTGTACGACTCGCGTCCGGATTTTGTCAGACCGGAAGCACGACGCAATGAAGTGAAGAGTTTCGTTGCCGGTGGCCTCCAGGATCTGTCTGTCAGCCGTATGAAGTCATCGGTTAGCTGGGGCGTTCCCGTTCCCGACGATCCGAATCACACGATGTATGTTTGGTTCGAAGCGTTGACGAACTACATTACGGCGATTGGCTTCGGCAACGAACAGCAGCAGCGCGCGATTGGTTTCGAGAAGTTCTGGCCGGCTCTGCATATGGTTGGCAAAGACATCCTGCGTTTCCACGCGGTGTATTGGCCGGCGTTTTTGATGGCCGCGGGAGTCGAGCAGCCGCGCGGAATTTATGCGCATGGTATGTGGCTCGATCCGAACGGCCGGAAGATGTCGAAGACGCTTGGCAACACTGTCGAGCTTGAGGTGCTGCACAAATATTTCCCGACGGATGCGATCCGTTATTTCTGCTTGCGCGAGATGGTGTTCGGCGCTGACGGTCGCTTCGGATATGAATCGCTGATCGATCGTACGAATAGTGATCTTGCGAGCGGTCTCGGAAATCTTTCCAGTCGCACCCTGACGATGATTCAGCGTTATTGCGAAGGACGCATTCCTTCAGGAGCGATCTCAGACGAATCTCGTCTCGCCGCAAAGCGTGCCGGCGTTGAGGACGAAGCGGCGATCTCGGATTTTGTGTCGCACGCGCGCGATGAGTTCCTGCGTTACTTTGAAGATTTCGCGTTCAGCCGCGCGTTGGAAGAAGCCTGGGGAATTGTAGCGCGGATCGACAAGATGATTTCTGAGGCGAAACCGTGGGACCTGGCGAAAGATGCGAAACAGCGCGAGACGCTGAACGCGGTTCTTTATCGGGCGGCAGAATCATTGCGGTGGCTGTCGGTGCTTTTGTACCCGGTAATGCCGAATGCGACGCGCGAGATTTACAAACAGTTAGGTTTGTCCGACGACGCGGCCATAACGCGGCCGTCGGATTTGCAATGGGGCGGGTTAGCGGAAGGCACAGAAACCGGCGAAATTAAACCGCTATTTCCCAGAATCGATAAGGCGAAAACGATGGAAGAAATCAAAGAGCAGACGTCCGAGGTCAGAGAGCAGAAGTCAGAACCGCCTCCGGTGGTGGGCGAGGAAGGCAGTAGCCCGATCGTCAGTGAGGGCGTGGCGCCTTCGCCGGGTTCCAGCCAACACGCAACCGAAGCCGATGCCGTTCCGGGTGTGGCGTACATTGATATCACTGACTTTGCGAAAATCGATCTGCGCGTAGGTGAAGTGAAGACTGCCGAACGAATTCCGAAAGCCGACAAGCTGTTGCTGATTACTGTCGACATCGGTGAAGAGAAGCCACGTCAGATTCTCGCCGGCATCGCGCAGTACTACGAACCGGAAAAACTGATCGGACGAAAGATAGTAGTCGTGTCAAACCTTAAACCTCGCAAGCTGCGCGGCTACGAATCGCAGGGGATGTTGCTGGCGGCGTCGGTCGGGGATGAAGGTAAACCTGTGATCGCCACGTTCGCGGAAGACGTGCCGAATGGCGCTCGCCTAAAGTGATTGAATCATTGATCCAATGACTCAATTCATTGATTCTCACTGCCACATAGACGGTCCTGAATACGATGCTGATCGTGAAGACGTGATTGCGCGGGCCGTCGATGCGGGAGTGACGACGATGCTCAACGTCGCGACGGGCGATCCACACGGCGGCGCTTTCGAACGCGCAGTTGAACTCTCAGAAAAGCATCGCGAAGTTTACTGCGCTATCGGCGTCCATCCGCACGACGCAAAGTTGTTCGATGATGATGCCGAGCAGCGTCTGGTCGATCTAGCAAAGGGCAGCTCGCAGGTGATTGCCTGGGGTGAGATCGGACTCGACTATCATTACGACCATTCGCCGCGCGACGTGCAGCGCGAAGTGTTTCGCCGGCAGTTGCGCATAACGCGTTCGTTGAACCTGCCAGTAATCATTCATTCTCGCGAGGCTAACGAAGATACGATTCAAATCCTTCGCGAGGAACTAAGTGGCTATGATCGTGCGGGTGCCTTGCATTGCTTTGGCGGAACATTGCAGATGGCGCAGGACGCAATTGAACTGGGCCTCTACATCTCGTTCGCCGGGACGCTGACATTTAAGAAGGCCGATGATTTGCGCGACATCGCGAGACAGCTCCCACTCGAACGGCTGCTGGTTGAGACGGATTGTCCGTATCTGACTCCGGTTCCCTTTCGCGGCAAGCGCAACGAGCCCTCCCGGGTGGTTGAAACGGCGAAGTGTCTCGCCGGAATTCATGAACGATCGCCCGATGAAATCGGAAGAATAACGACCGAGAATTTCGCGAGGCTCTTCCAAACGTCGTAACGAGTGATAAAAGTGGCGTGAAGCCGCGCAGTGCAAATCTCACAATCTGGAGTGGTGCCCTGGTTTCGATTTCCTCTGCGGACCTCTGCGGAATACTCCGTCACCTCTGCGGTTAATCAACTGTTTCGGCAATAACCGTAGAGGAAAATCAGAGGTTTTCGCAAAGAATGCAGAGAGAACAACTTGAATTAGGGCGATAACATACTTGACTCATCAACTACCTGGCCCTTTCGGGTGCAAGCGGGAGCTGCGGAGCAGCGGTAGAGCTAAGCCCAAGGCGAGGCTCTGCGAGCCTTGGGTGGTGGTCGTTAGTTATTTCAGAGCCGCGAAGCGGCGACAGAGAGTTAACAGGCAGGCTGATCT
>DATLVM010000427.1:0-2520 GCA_035577445.1 Pyrinomonadaceae bacterium | reverse complement strand
TTGGCGTGCCTTCGGCGATTAAGACTTTCAACTGGATCGGCACATTGTGGGGCGCCAAGATTCGCTTCACGACGCCGATGCTTTTTGCGCTCGGGTTCGTTTCGTTGTTCGTTGCCGGCGGCATCACGGGACTCGTGCTGGGACAGACGTCACTCGATTTTTTCTTTCACGATACGTATTTCGTGACGGCGCACTTTCACCTGGTGATGGGTGTCGCTTCGATCTTCGGCATGTTCGCCGCGACGTACTTTTGGTTTCCGAAAATGTTCGGTCGCATGATGAGCGAAAGCGTTGGGAAGATTCATTTTTGGATCACTTTCCTCGGCGTCTACGCGATCTTTGTTCCGTTTCACGCGATGGGACTGCTGGGAATGCCCAGGCGTTATGCGCGCTTTGATGAGTACGCCTTCCTCGCAAAATCTCATGGCTTGGTGGCGTTCGTGACGGTTGCAGCGATCGTCACGGTCGTTGCGCAAGTTTTGTTCTATGGAAATTTCTTCTGGAGCATGTTCAAAGGCAAGAAGGCTTCGGACAATCCGTGGGACGCGACGACGCTGGAATGGACCACGGCCACGCCGCCGCCGCACGATAATTTCGCAGGCGTGCTGCCGGTCGTGTATCACGGGCCGTATGAATTCTCAGTGCCGGGCGCCCCCAGAGATTTCATCATGCAGACAGAGCCCGAAGGATTAACAGCAGAAATAGGGAGCGGTAATGGCGGCAACGGCCACAAGGCCTGATCAGATTGTCAGCGTCGGCCTGGGTGGCGGTTCCAGTCCTCGTGGCGGGAACGGCTTTCATAAGAACGGCGGCGGTAAAGACGGCGGCGGAGACTTCCGATTTTCGCCCGCGCGTTATCGCATCGGCGTTTGGGTAGCGATGGGCAGCATTCTGATGCTGTTCGTCGCCCTCACCAGCGCCTACATTGTTCGCTCGGCGGCATCGACAGATTGGCATCCCGTCGCGATGCCAAAGGTTCTTTGGTTGAGTACGGGACTGCTGATCGTGAGCAGCATCACGATTGAGCTAGCCAGACGTTCTTTGAAGCAGCAGCGAGATCAGCTCTATACACGTTGGCTGATCAATACGGTCGCGCTCGGCGCCGGCTTTGTCGTTTCCCAGCTATTTGCGTGGCGACAACTCGTGAAACAGGGCGTCTATCTCGCGACGAATCCGTACAGCTCCTTCTTTTATTTGTTCACCGCGGCGCACGGCGTGCATTTGCTGGGTGGACTCATGGCGCTGGCGTTTTTGCTCGTGCGCACGCGGCGAAAGCGTGAGACTTTCGAAGGTGAGTTGAGGCGCGTTGGCGCTGCTGATGCGGTTTCACTTTATTGGCACTTCATGGATGTACTTTGGATTGCTTTGTTTCTGCTGTTGATGCTTTGGAAATAGCTGTAGCGCAAACTTTAGTTTGCGTGTTCACCAGGTTTCTCAGTTCACGATCGCAAACTGAAGTTTGCGTTACTCGGAGGTAACACGTGGCAACTGAAGCACAAGCTCTGACAGACGACTGGGGTGGCGGCGTTCACCCTTATCACGTCGGCCATCGAAAGTTGGGCATGTGGCTTTTCATCATGTCTGACTCATTGACGTTTTCGGCGCTGCTGATTGGCTATGCCTACACGCGGGCTTCAAATGTCTGGCCGACGCCATTCAAGTTTTATCCCAGCATCGTCTTCTCGTCCGTAATGACGCTCGTGCTGCTGTCGTCCAGCTTGACGATGGTAATGGCCGTATCGGCTTCCGCGAAAGGCCGCCGCTCGGCCGCCAGCAAATGGATCATCGCGACGGCATTGTTGGGCGCGACGTTCATTGTGCTGCATGCGATGGAATGGAAGCATCTGATCGACGAGGGACTGCGACCGTTCCAATTGCCAACCGAATGGATCGAGAGATGGCCGGGCTCGACGCCGTTGTTTGGCGCAACTTTCTTTGGCATCACCGGCATGCACATGTTCCACGTCTTCACGGGGTGCATTTATTTATTCGTCGTGGCAGTTCGCGCGAAGAAGCTGAAACACGAGGACATCGAAATCAGCGGACTGTACTGGCACTTCGTCGACCTCGTTTGGATGTTCGTGTTCCCGATGATTTATCTGCTTTCGGTTGACGCGGGCAAAGGGCACTGAGTGTGTCACAGACTTCAGTGGTACGCACGCCTCCGGCGTGCTGCACGCGGGACGCGTGCGTACCGCCGAGTCCACGGACTGAAGTCTGTGACACTTGGAGAATCAAAGATGAGCGCACACGCCGAATCGCATGATCACTTCGCCGGCACGAACCGCCTGTTCATCTCGGTTTGGGTCTGGCTGTTGGCCTTGACCGGCTTCGAAGTCTTTCTGGGTTACATTCATCTGCCGGTGATGTACATGCTGGTGATCTTGATGGGCGCTTCGATCATCAAAGCCGCGCTGATCGTTGCGTACTTCATGCACATGCGGTTCGAGCGTCTGAATCTGGTGATGACTATAGTGCCGGCGGTAGTTATCTGTATCTGCTTGCTGTTGATTTTCTTTC
>DATLVM010000426.1:0-7770 GCA_035577445.1 Pyrinomonadaceae bacterium | reverse complement strand
GCAGCGTTCAGAACTAAGCCCAAGGCGAGGCTCCGCGAGCCTTGGGGTTAACGAACCAAGTAGAGCGATTGAGCCCCGCAAGGGGCGAAAGCATCGATAGTTCAGCCTGCCCGTTAACTCTCTGTCGCCGCTTCGCGGCTCGGAGATAACCAACGACCACCACCCAAGGCTCGCAGAGCCTCGCCCTGGGCTTAGCTCCTACCGCTGCTCCGCAGCTCCCGCTTGCACCGGAAAGGGCTAGGTACTTGATGAGTCAAGTATGTCAATACCGTTTCAACGGCTTCCTGTGGAAACCGTTGAAACGGTAATTCGTTTGAGGATGACTTGGGTGGCACCACGCTGAAGCGTGGTGAGAATGAGAAGACTCCTCGTAACGCGTCGTCGCCTCAGGGTCAGGCTGCTGACCCAGCATCTCGCGCCAACAGCGCCGCGCCGATAGCCACACCGTCAGTTCCTAACTCAGCCCCAACAATTCGCGTTGCTTCAAAGCATGGCAGGAACGAACGCTTCTTCGCTTCTTCGATAATTGGATCCAACAGGAACTCGCCGGCTTCCATGATTGCGCCGCCGACGATGACGCGTTCGATGCTTAGCAGATTGATCATGCTGGCGACGGCGATGCCGATTGATCGTCCGGTGCGTTCCAGCATCATCGCGGCAAAGTCGTCGCCGTTTTTGGCCTCGCGCGCGATATCTTCCGCGGTGAAATCGTCGCGCAGACCCAGCTTCGACAGAGACGAAGTCGAATCCCGATTGAGACGTTCCTGCGCGCGCCGCACAATGTTCGGGCCCGATGCTACCGTCTCCAGACAGCCGGTGTTGCCGCACACACATTCAGCGCCTTCGGTGTTGATGGTGATGTGACCAATCTCGCCGGCGCATCCCGATGCTCCCGTCCAGAGTTTTCCGTCGAGGATGATCGCGCCGCCGATGGCATCGCCGATGCCGATGTAGAAAATGTCGCGTGCGTCGCGACCGGCGCCGGCTTTGTACTCGCCAAAGGCAGCCGCGTTCGCGTCGTTCTCCAGTTCGAATCGCAAACCCGTCACCTGCATCAACTCTGCGTGAATGTGCTCTTGCGCGGTGAAGGGAAGCCCGGTGGAGAAAAGGACGCGATCAGTTTCGCGGTTCACGAGACCCGGAATCGCGAGTCCGACGGAATCGATGTCGCCGGCTTCACGCAGCTCGCGGGTCAGCTCGGCCACTGCATTAATGAGGTTGTCCGGCTCGTACACTGCTTCGTGCCGTTTCAAGATCTTCCCGCTCGAAGAGATCGCCACGCCGCGCATCGTGGTCAACGCGACTTCGATCCCGGCAACATTTTTCTCACCATTAGTCGACATACAGAATCGCCCTTCGCATGTGGTGACGGAACGCGGGCAGGAATTTCGTGGTCATGTTATGCAAGGGTCGAGGGGCTGTCAAACCGGTGCGTCTGCGTGTAGAATGCGACGCATCAATCAATGATCGCCAGCGACAAATCCGGTCCGCCCACTCTGCAGCTTCGCACGATTCTGCTGCCGACGGATTTCAGCGGCTGCGGGAACTTCGCCCTTCCCTACGCAGCAGCGATTGCGCGCGCGGCCAAAGCCAAGGTGATCTGCATCTATGTGGTCGAGCCGATCGTGCCCGCCGTTGGCTATAGCGGATTGGCCGAGCCGATGGCGATCGCCGACATCAGTGAGCAACTCGAAGATTCAGCCGAGCGCGAATTGCCGCAGGTGATGAAGTGCGAAGAGCTTCACGGCCTGGATGTTGAGGAAGTGATTACTCATGGCGATGCCGCGGCAGAAATCGTGCGGGTCGCTGCAGAAAGAAACGTCGATCTGATTGTCATCTCATCGCATGGCCGCACCGGTTTGGGACGAATGATCTTTGGTTCGACTGCGGAAGCAGTTGTGCGCCACGCCGGGTGCCCGGTCCTCGTAGTCAAACCCCCACCGGAAGAGGAGGAGAGTCAGTAAGCCGCAGGCAGCAGGCAATAAGCAGGACTTTAGAAACGCGATTGGTATCCGCTAACGACTGCTCGATGCAACCAGGACAAATGCTTAGAGGTTACGGCCTACTGCCTTCTGCGTACTGCTTACTGTCGGCAGCTCACTGCTGACCGTTCGCTGCTCACCGATCATGATCAGCCTTCATTTTCTCTCTCACCTTATCGAACAGTACGGGCTGTACGGCGTCTTTGTGCTGGTGATGTTCGAAGGCGACCTCACGCTCTTGCTCGCCGGGGTTCTCGCTCATACAGGGTTCTTTGACGACGGCGTATTCCAGGGCTACGGATTTGCCAAGCTATTGTGGTGGGGAACGCTCGGTGGCGCCGTCAGTGACAATCTCGCTTACGGCGCTGGTCGCCTGTTTAGCGGAACCGTGCGCAAGTTTCGCTTCTATCGGGTGGCGAGTCCGCGTATCGAGCGCATGACAAATCGCTTCGGCACGTTGTCGATCTTTCTTTCGAAATATGTTTACGGGTTGCGTTGGGCGTCGTGCACTTTCTATGGCGTCGCGCGAATGCCTTACCTTAGATTTGTGCCGCTGTCGCTGGGCAGTTGTTTTCTGTGGGTTTTCATTCTCAGCGGCGTCGGCTACTTTTTCTCGAGCGCCGTGATGGGATTGATTGGCGACTTTCGCCACGTCGGCAAGATCCTCCTCGGAATCCTGATCGGCGGCGTCGTGCTGTTCTATTTGATTAAACGACGCTGGGTTTCCAAACGAGTTGAAGAAGTACAACCGGAACGGATCCAGGAGATCGAGCACAAGGCCATCGAAGGGCTGAAAGAATTCAAAGACGAAATTCGCGAGAAGATACACTTGAAGTAATAGTGTCAGAAGCCCGACCGTCAGGGAGGACCAGGTTCCTGATCATGCCCTTCCTGACGGTCGGGCTTCTGACACGAGATCAAAAGACCAATGATTATTGAATCCTCCGCCCCGACCCGCGTTGATTTAGCCGGCGGCACCATCGACATTTGGCCGCTTTATCTTTTTCATCCGGGCGCTTCAACTGTGAACTTCGCGCTCTCACTGCGCGCGAGCGCCCGCATCGAAACTCGCGACGACGATCGAATCATTTTAGAGTCGCGCGATCGCGGCATTCGTCTTGAAAGTGCGCTCGATTGCATCGGCGATCTCGCCCGCGACGAAGAACTGGAACTGGTTTCGAAGATGGTCCATTTCTTTCGACCCGAGACCGGTTTTCACCTGACCGCGCACAGCGAAGCTCCGGCGGGCGCGGGCATTTCCGGCTCGTCCGCGCTGGCGATCGCTCTGATTGGCGCGCTCAACCGGTTAGTCGGTGATCGTTATCCCCGGAGTGAATTCATTAACATCGCCTCGAATGTCGAAACGACAGTCATAAAGGTTCCGGCCGGGATTCAGGATTATTATCCCGCGTTCTACGGATCAGTTTCGGCGATTCATTTGCGAGCTGACGGTGTTGAGCGTGAGCAGCTCGCGGTCGATGAGGGTGAGATCGAAAATCGTTTCGTGATCTGCTACACCGGCGAGCCGCGTCTTTCCGGAATTAATAACTGGGAGGTCTTTAAGCGACACGTCGATGGCGATCGATCGCTATTTCAGATCTTCGAAGTGATTCGCGATGCGGCCGTACAAATGCGGGAAGCTCTACTCGCCGCCGACTGGAAGGCCGTGGGTGAAATCATGCGGTTCGCTTACCCGAACCGGCAACGCCTGGCGCCGAATATCACGACGCCGCATATGAACGCGCTGGTCGGAAAAGCTCTGGCGAATGGAGCGGAGGCGGCGAAAGTTTGCGGCGCGGGCGGCGGCGGCTGCATCGCCTTCCTTTGCGCTGAAGGTCGCAAGTCCGACGTTGAGCGCGCGTTGTCAGAAGAAGAAGGCGCAGAGATTTTGGATTGGAAGGTGGCGCGCGAAGGATTGGTTGTAAAAGAAACCGAAGGTTAAGCCGCCAGCCGCTCCACGCGGAGTTTCTTTTTTCGTTGTAGCGTTCGCCACAAATCGTACTGGATCTGCTGCATTAGCCAACTCTCGGCGGTTGTGTCAAATGCCATAGCCAGTCTGAGGGCCATCTCCGGGGTGATATTTCCACGTCGATTAAGAATTGCCGACAAAGTAGTCCGACTTACATCCAACGCTTTTGCTGCTTCGCCAACAGTCAAACCAAGGGGATCGATACACAGCGCTTTCAAGACTTCCCCAGGGTGCGGAGGGTTATGCATCGTTAGTCTTCGGCTAGTGATAGTCTTCATAATTCACATCTTCGACATTCTTATTGATAAATTTGAACGTGATTCGCCAGTTACCGCTGACGCTAACGGCATATGTATCTTGTCGCGCGCCCCTCAAGCGATGAAGATCCAAGCCTGGCAAATCTATGTCTCGTGGCTCACTACATACGCTTAGCCGGCCCAAGATCAATCTTAATCGGTTACCATGCTTGGCTTGAATTCCAGCTTTACTTCCAGTCGTGAAGAAGCGTTCAAGTCCCTTATGGCGAAAGCCTCGAATCACGAGTCACAATTGTAACGCAGCTCATTCCGATGCTAAAGAGAATCGACAGTTGCTCAAGCCCTGTTGCAGTGACGATCTTAACTGGTGGATCCGTCACGGTTGTATAACGCAGCAGTACACTCTCGCTCGATAAGGTGGTAATCGGGTTCCTTGCGGCTGGATTCTAAATTTATCCGCCTTCAGCTCGCTGCTTTGCGCCCGCGACCACTTTCGTCAGGCGCTCGATCTTCTGTTCGTGAGTCTCGCCTTCGATGGGGCCGGTATCCACCACTCCTGCATAAGTCGATCTCTTCATCAGAGTGCGATCGGGGCCTGCGCTCGAGGTCGCCGTAGGCGTTGTCGCGGGTGTGACTTGATCCGGCGCCAGTTCCGCCGGAGTTTCCGCGCCCGCAACCGGAGAGGCGTTTGCTGCGGGAACGCTGAGCGGCGCGGCGGATGCTGCTCCAGTTTCCGCTTGCGCTTCAGCGGCAGGTCGATGCGCATCCGCGCTCGGTGATGAATCGACGACGCTGACGTGTTCGCCGCCGCCTGCTTCGGCGCGCTGTTTCGCTCCCGCGACGACTTTCTTCAGACGCTCGATCTTTTGTTCTTTCGTTTCGCCGGCCACTGGACCAGAGTCGACGACACCTGCGTAAGTCGATCGCCGGTTGAGCGAACGGTTAGGTTCGGCAGCGGCCTTCGGCGCCGGCACCGGAGGCGTCATCGATTTCTCGGCGATGCTCGCTGCCTGGGCTGCGTCTGGCGTGGACTTTCCGGTGACCGCTGCAGGCTTTGCGGCGGCAGGCGCCGCCGGTTTCGCAGCCGGAGCCGCATGACCGTGCGCGGCGCCTTCAGGTTCAACAATCACATAAACGCCTTTTTCATTTTTCTTGATGACGGGTAGCGTGCCGCCGGCGGCTTGCAACAACGCCGACAACTCAGCTTCGACAAATCGTTTCTGCTTCTCAGGGTCACGCACATGGCCCAGCGGCGGGCCCATGTAGATCGTGCCGCACGCGTGACATTTGTAGAGCACGTCGTCGCCGCGCAGATGGACCTGCGAAGCTTCGCCCGCGGTCTTCAGTTGTTTCAAGTGACCGTTGCAGAGTTTGCCCTTCTCATTCTTCTCGTTGCAGACGGTCTGCGCATTAACGATTCGTTTAGGAATCCGCGGAGCTGCGACCGGGCTTGTTGTGACTTCAGCGGGGTTCGTTGACATGTGTGGTTGCTTCAAGAAGCGCTCGTCAAGTTTTCCGAATCTTAGAGATTGCGACGCGCCGCGTCAATATCGCTTGTAGAGTTCCTTTAGTATTACAGAGATTAGGGTGCAGATGACGATGAAGGCCACCACAGCCGCGAGGAGAACGGCGCCCCAATTCACCAACAAGACGGCTGAGGACATGATGAATACACGCCCGACCTAATCTCGGGTTTCCGAATCATCGGAGTAAGAGATCGATAGTGTATGCTTCCAGTTCCATGCTTCCGGGTTTTGTTGGATCAATCTGGCGTCACATGCCTGGCGCGATTCGCCGGCGCCTCGTGCGTCTTGGTCAAACGCGCTTCACGGTGACGGCGGGCGCGATGATTTTCGACGATGCGGGCCGCATTCTTCTGCTCGAACACGTCTTTCGCCCCGATAGTGGTTGGGGAATTCCGGGAGGGTTCTTAGGCAGAAATGAGCAACCGGAGGAAGGGTTGCGCCGCGAACTGCGTGAAGAGATCGGGATCGAGGTCGAAGATGTTTCGTTACTATTTGTCAGGACGTTGAAACGACCGGGGCAAGTCGAAATTTATTTTCGCGCGCGAGCAATTGGAACGCCTAAGGTGAGCAGCTTTGAGATCAAAAAGGCTGAATGGTTCGCGGTTGACGCTTTGCCGGACGAGCTTTCAAAAGATCAGAAACGTCTGATTCGCTGTGTGATCTCGATCAATGAAAACGCGGAGCAATGATGCTATCCTACGCGACTTGAAAACCAGTGATGAGTAATGCGTGATGCGTGATGAGTGGCCGCCTAAGATCGACTCGTCACTCACGACTCATTACTCATCACTTCGCAGAAGGAGACTCTATGGCAGCCATAGGCGTGCAACTGATTCCGTCCCCGGAAGACATCATGCAGATTCTGAAACGCACCGGCGCGTTTCGCGAAGGGCACTTCGTTTATCCAAACGGCAAACACACGGCGCATTATTTTCAAATGCCGTTGGCGTTTCGTTATTACGACACGGCGCGCGTGCTTGCGGTCGCGCTCAGTCGCAAGTTCCGCGTCGAACGAGACATCGCCAGTCACTTGCCCAAGATTTCGATCATCAGTCCGAGTTCCGGCGGCATCCCGGTCGCGTTCGGTGTGCGCGACGCGCTGAATGCGGAACAGATTTATTGGGCCGAACAGGAAAACGGCCAGCGCATGTTTCGTCAGTACGTGAATCAAGGCGAGATCAATCCTTGCATCATCGTCGACGACATTATTCGCAGCGGTCACGCGATTGAAGAGACGGTGCGGCTCGTGCGCGAACTCGGAGCGCCGATCATCGGCTGTGGCGCCATTGTGCGTTTCAAATCCGCGCCGGCTGAGATCGACGGCGTTCAGGTTAAGTCTCTGGTTGAGTTCGACGAGGAGTTCTACAACTCTGCCGAAGAGTGCGCTGAATGCAAGAAGGGCGCGCCCGAAGAGCACGTGAGGTTCTGAAAAGCAGAGGTCAGAAATCAGAGGTCAGACAGAATTCCGATGAGTCTGAATAAGTTCGCACGAAATGCCTGGCTGTTGGCATTCATCATCCTTACGGTTAGCACAACAGCGGCCGCACAAACGAAATCGCACTCATGGATTCGAGGCGTGTGGGACGGAACGGGTTATCAAGTCGATGACAAGAGCACCTGGCCCATGACCCTCATCGCCAGAGGGCGGACATTCTCGATTAATTATCCTTCGCTCAGTTGCGGCGGGCATTGGAAGCTGATCTCAATCAACTCGTCGCGCGCGCGATTTCGCGAAGTCCTGGATCACGGTCAGGACAAATGTGCTGACAAAGGTAGCGTTCTGATTCAGCGCCTCAATCGAAATCAGATTGTGTTTCTCTACTCCTACGCCAAGACGAAAGAGATTTCTGCTTCAGCAGTTCTGAATCGAAGACTTGACGTCTCGATTAATGGTTTCCGGCCGCAGCGACTCCCGTGAAGATGTTCTTATCAATCTGAGCAGGATTTCCCAAAACCACGAAGCGGATGTTTCGCATGTACTTCTGTGAGACGCGCTGCACCTCGGCGGGCGTTACTGTGCGCAGCTTTTCGAGGAA
>DATLVM010000425.1:0-10760 GCA_035577445.1 Pyrinomonadaceae bacterium | reverse complement strand
ATCCTCGAATCGACGACGTACCCAGGAACTACCGACGAAGTGCTGCTGCCAATGTTGACAGAGACCGGGTTGAAGCTCGACGAGGATTTCCTGCTCGCGTTTTCACCTGAGCGGGTCGATCCCGGCAATCCGCAATTCCAGACTCACAACATTCCGAAAGTTGTCGGTGGCGTCACCGATGATTCGACTGAAGCGGCGGCTTGTTTGTATTCGCAGATCGTCAACGAAGTTCATTCAGTGACTTCGGCGCGCGTCGCGGAAGCCGCCAAGCTGCTCGAAAACACTTTTCGCGCGGTGAACATCGGTATGGCGAACGAAATGGCGCGGCTCTGTTACGCGCTGAACATCGACACCTGGGAAGTGATTCGCGCCGCGGCGACGAAGCCTTTCGGCTTCATGCCTTTTTATCCCGGACCCGGAATCGGCGGCCACTGCATTCCGCTCGACCCGCATTATCTTTCATGGAAGGCGCGGCAGCACGGATTCGATTCGCGCTTCATCGGCTTGGCGGAAGAGGTGAACTCGCGGATGCCTGAGCACGTCGTGCAGCTCGTCGCGGATGGGTTGAATGACGATCGCAAAGCGATGAACGGCGCGCGCGTGCTGCTGCTCGGCGTGGCTTATAAGAAAGACGTCGACGACGTGCGCGAGAGCCCAGCGCTTTCGATCATCGATCGCCTGCGCAGCAAAGGCTGCGACGTGCGCTATCACGATCCATTCGTGCGCGAAGTGCGCTTTGACGATACACACGCCGGCGTCAGTGGCGAGCCGCTCGCTTCAGTTGAGTTGAGCGATCAGGAGCTCAAATCTGCCGATTGCGTTTTGATCGTGACGAATCACACCGACATCGATTACCGGCGAATAACGAACCTGGCGTCGCTGGTTGTAGACACGCGCAATGCTCTGAATGGCGATCTTCGCAATAATAGTTCAGCCCGTATTATCCGGTTGTAGGCCGAACGCAGGACTCAAACCACAAGGAAACTTCTTGCTTGGACTACTTCGGTTTCCCTCATGCAGAATTTCCGCTACTTTAGCCAACCTCTTCAAAACGCTAACTTAGGGCAAAAATACATTGACAGGCTCCCGCCACGGGCGTACAGTGGCGACCATTAACTGGCTCCCTGCCGCCCACATCACCTAATGTCTCCGACAGGTCAGCCATCCTTGTATCTTAAGGAGGAGGCCAGCATGCCGAGCAATTACCTTTCCCAGTTGAGAACTGTTCTAAGATGGGCTTTCCTTCTCGCTATGATGATCTTGGCGGCGCAGGCTGGGCGTTTGCTCCATTTGCAGATTAAGAATCGAACAAATGTGCAGGCTGCTCACGTACGCAAGCCAATTCCTTATACAACGACGCTAAGAGAGACTGTCCATGGACCTGATGGAACGACCACGCAGGGGTTGGAATACACTTACTCAGTTCGTTCGGACGGGTCGACTCTGCTGCGATCGGTTGGTAAAGGCTCGCAACGGATTCTCAATTATTCATCAGGGCTTCAAGTAGATACGAATGAAGACACTCTTACCAAGAGTTCAATAGGCAAGGCGCGCGAGGATCCGGCCAATTGGCAGAGAGACCCGGATTCCAAATGTCTAAATTCGTTGGCCGGTACGCCCATGACTTCCGCGCCTGAGACATTCCTCGGTGAAGAAACAATTGCCGGATATCGAACAGTGAGGATTACCAGTGGCTCTATTACGTCGTGGCACGCTTTGGATTACGGTTGCGCTCTGGTGAAAGAACGGTGGGAGTTTAACAGTACAGAAGTAAGTGAAAAGGAGTTGGTTGCTCTAGTTGGTGGGGAGCCCAATGCAGGCTTATTCGATGTGGCGCCAAACTACCGCGAAGTCCCGCCTTCGGAAAGAATACTAGGTGTCAAAAAAGAATGCGCGGCGTGCAACGAGCACTCGCTACAAGTCCTTAAGAAACTTGATGACGACTACAAGCGTCTGAAGGCCATGCCTAAATAAACGAATGCGAAACGAGGTCTAATAGCTGCGGGAGGTAGAAATGAAATCTTTTATTCTTGCAGTGAGTATATCGGCTGCGCTTGGCTTTACATACAGCGCATTCAGTGCCGGGCCAAGCATACCGGTCCAACCATTTGATCCAAACTGTGACAAGAATTGCGGCATCAGAAACATCACAGCCGTGTCTACAGAAGTTGTACTGCGGGTTCCATAAATTGCAGTGTGACAGAGTGTTCGCATGGCAAAGGTGTTCTTATCTGCGGCTTCTCGGACAGATACAACGATTACTGTAGCAGCCAGTTTCAGGTTTTTTACTGTACGCCTGTAATAGCGACTGAAGTTACGTCACAGGAGGAGTGTGAATCCTATGGGTTTTATTGGAGCTATTCCACCAGCAGCTGTTCGGAAAGTCCTACCTGTGATTATGGTGCACCACAAGGCAGTCCATGTAATAGCGACGGTGATTGTTACTGTAACCTCCAGTGCAACAATTCCGGCTCCTGCGATAAGCCAGTTGAGTCGCCAATCCTCATAGACGTCGATGGCACCGGCTTCCACCTCACAAACGCTGCCGCTGGCGTGCCGTTTGACTTCTGGGGAAGCCATCACCCGATGCAACTTTCTTGGATTGCCACTGGTTCTACTAATGCCTGGCTTGTGCTCGATCGTAATGGCAACGGCTTGATTGACAACGGCGCTGAGTTATTTGGTAATCACACATCTCAGCCCAATCCGCCCGCGGGTCAACAAAAGAATGGTTACCTCGCCCTCGCTGAATATGATCAACCTGCCAACGGCGGCAACGGCGACGGAGTAATCGAGAGTCACGATGCGATCTTTTCAAGTCTACGACTCTGGCAGGACACGAATCATAACGGCGTTTCCGAAGCGTCGGAACTGCACAGCCTGCCGGAACTCGGAGTCGACTCAATCGCCTTAGATTACAAACTGTCGAAGCGAACCGATCAGTTCGGCAATCAGTTCCGTTATCGCGCGAAGGTGGATGATGCTAAGCACCAGAAGGTCGGACGCTGGGCGTGGGATGTCTTCCTACAAGTGCAGTAAGAGAGTATCCGCCGATCGAAACACCCGCAGGCTCAAGCGAGCTTGCGGGTGTTTTGCTTTAGAGAGCGGGCGCTCCCAACGGTCGGGCTTCTGCCACGCCATGCCGAATGGTTGGGCTACGGCGACAACCTCAGCGACTGAACACTGTCGTGGGATCGATCCTCAGCGCTGCGCGAGCCGCTGCCGCCGGCAATCCGACGTTTCCTTTGTAGAACTCAATGTGCGAATGCTTGTAGAGCGCAGACGATCCGCCCGGCCCGCCGAGATTTCCAATCCTGACGCGTTCACCTTCCGGGGTTAACTGAAAATCCGTCACGTGAAAGATCGCCAGCGTCACGTCAGTCAGATTTCCCAAACGCGGATAGTAGAACAGCACCGCCGCGTCAGTCGCTGAAGGCTCGCTGCTATGCGATGTAAATCCGGGAGGCACGTAAAGCGGAGAGTCGCCTCGACCATCGGCGCTGCCATAGATATGCATCGCGAAAGACAGGTGACCGCGGCGGACTTTGCCGTCATCGCCCATCACATCGCCCCGATAGAGCGGATAAGAAGCTGCGAGTCCAGCCGGCTCGAATCCATTCGCGCCGACGACTGCGTTCGGTCCGCCGAAAATCTGCGCGAGGAGCTTGTCGCTCTGCTCCATCTCGGCAGTATAATCGTGGATGAGCGCGTTCGAGGGCAGAAACTTTCCCGCGCGAACGGCGTGCGCATACTTCGCGCCATCGTCCGGCGTCGCGCCGGTGATGCTCCACGTTTTGGTAAAGCCTTCGAGGTTGGACATCCAGGTTTGCGTCAACGATTCGATTCCCTGCTTCCCATAATTGAAAGTGACGCTGCGGCCACCCGAATCAACCACGCCATGCAACGCCAGTCCGTTCGCTGTATAGAGCAGGCTCAGCGTGACACCGGTTGGCTCTTTGATCGACGCGCACCTGAATTCATCATCCGGATAACGGACGAATAGATACTTCGTGCCGTCGGCGGTCTTCACGATCTTCATGCTGTCTCGATCGAGCAATTCAATCCCGTTCGTGGAGGTGTAACTCCTGGGCGTCGTCGCGGGCGTTAGTTCGATAAACGCCACGTGATTTTGCGCAATCGCCGGTAGCAGAAATGCGCCGCGCTCCTCATCGAAAGTCAGGGGCTTGAAGATGGCAAAATCAAATTGCGTGGCGTGGTAACTCAGCGACTGATCGAAACCGGGCTGCAAACGATCCTGTGACAATCCGAGCAAGGGCTCGTTCTTTTCGGCGACGTTCCATTTGAAGGTGGTTGCCACATTTTTTGATTCAGTCGATTCGATCCCAACGGTGGGCAAATCACCGGACACGAGACGTTTCGCCGCAGCAGGACGCGCCGGGAGCCAAACGCTGAGCGCGCAGCTCAAAATCGCGACCAGGACTAATGACTCGAGGAGGTAATGACGGTCATTTTTTGAGGGCATGTAAATTTCACCGTGTAATTTCTGACGGAGTGTTGGCGGGCTCGCGGGGCGCGAGAAACTAACGCCGTCAGGTTCTATGAAGCTGCCGATTGATCTGGATTTAGATCATTCAGCGAGCATGGTGATCAAATGCTGTGAGATTTGGGGCTGTTTGAAGATTTGCTTGCGGTCAACCCTCAAACGGAAGAGTTGGGTTTCGATGGATCCTTTACACCTTGATCGTGTTCACGCAACGACTCAGCGTGACTCTTCGCTCGATACCCGAGCAACAGACGTGCCGTCACCGCGACAACGTCCTCCCGCAAATCGATCGCGATCTTGCTTGGCATAGTTAGTGCTGAGACCGAGCGCGCGGATCATCCAAATGGTGATCCGGTTGGACGTGCAATCCAACGTCGAGGCATCTTGCCACAGTCAAATGCAGCACTCGACCCATTCTGCACGTCTCTCCCGCAGTTAAAGGAATCGAAAAAGGAAGTGTCGGGACCATGCCCTCAAATCGACGCGCATTCGTGACGGATGCGGACGTGACAAGTGGATTGTTATGTCCGGATTTCGACAGTCAACCATTCGCCGACAATCAGATCGTTTTTACACTCGACGCAGTTGGGAATTTTAGTTTTGTTAATAACGCGGGTGAACGCTTGTGCGGATATTCTCGTGGTGAGCTCAGGCGCATGAACGTAGCGCAAATCATCAAGCCATGCTTCGCGAACTACATGCGGCAGCAACTACGCCGAAACCTCAGACAGAGATTCGGTATGGTCTATGAGGTCGAAGTCCTCACGAAGCAGGGACGGAGCGTGATGCTGGAAATCAGTATTCATCTGGTCAGAGGAAGTCAGCGCGCAATCGAGATACATGGAATAGCTTTTCAGCCGAAAGAACCCGAACACAGACTAAGACCGCGATGTCTGGACGAGCGATTTGCATTCGATGCTCGCGTGCAGTTAACTCGCTAACTACTTGACGATTCTTTCCGTCAGAGCCGAGCTGGACAGGCAAAATAAGCAAAGTGGCGGTGCGCTACTTTTTGATATTGCGTTCCCGTGAGAGTTGGCGAGCTGATTTTGAGGATGCGTCGCTCAGACGAACATAACCCGCTTCAGTTTTGCTTCGTAGCCCCGAGCCAGAGGAACTATCCTCGTGGTTGACCTCCTAAGGCTCTGACAATCGTCATAGGCAATTGATCGAGGTCTTCGGGCTTCCGTAGAAACGCATTGACGCCGGCCCGCCATGCCTCCTTTTCGCAGTCATCCCCCGAGAGCATTATGATCGCCAGATTTTGGAGACGAGGCAGGCTGCGCACCCGCAGGACCAACTCGAGTCCGCTGAGACCAGGCAAGTTGTTATCGACAACCACCGCGTCATAGTGCGCATTTGACTTGAGAACCTCCCAAGCTGCGGCGCCGTTAGCGCAACGATCGACCTGAATTCCTTCCTCAGTTAATAACTCTTCTACGAGATGTGCGACCAGTCTATGATCTTCGACGTGCAGAATTGATAATTTGGCCGTCGCTCGATCCGCTTGAGAAGCCTGCTTGGTCCCTTTCCCAGGTCTTATTAATAGAGGCCGTCTGCGCCTTCGTTTCTTTGATCTTACGTCCTGCAAGTCGCTGAGTCGGGTGTCGAGGAGTGATATAAGACTCTGATGATGCTTGAAACCCAGCAATCGACTGGCCTCGGTCACTGAACCACCAGCATCTCTAAGCGCACGCTCGATGAAGCGACGTTCAATCCTTCTTATTTCTGTTTTCAACGAAAAGCCTTCCCACGATCCTTCGGCCGGCGCAGCGGCGTCTTTATCAATTTGGGCCAGCAAAGAATCGATCGTCTTAAGGCCGCAAGAAATCAGACGCCTGCTCGCCAAAGGATCCTGAGACTTCTCCAGTAGATCGGCGGCTTCGTGATAGATGACGGCCAGCTCTTGCGACGGAGTCTGATTACCGAGTTCCTCGATCAGACTTAAACGCGCACGACCGGCGCCTTCGAGATCGCCACATGTCTCGGCAACTTCGATTGCTCGCTGTAGCAACCCCCGCGCCCGCGAAGGACTTCCCAGCCGCGCCATAACGGTGCCGTGGGTAGTGAGGGCTTCGGCGAGAAGTGCTTGCTGGCCGCCCTTCTTCAGCGTCCTGACGACCGTCTTTATCAAACGCTCCGCGTCGCGCGTACGTCCTTCAGCCAGGAATGTGCGCGCGCGTGTCTCGTCAACCTGCGCAACGGTGCCCGTGTCCTTGAGTTCAATGAAAAGGCTTCGAGCGCGGTCGAGATGTTGATGCGCATCTCGATATCGTCCTATGGTGAAGTATAAGAAGCCGAGATTGTTTTCAACGCGAGCGACGTAGCGTTGATTTCCCGCCTGCTCGAAGTGGAAACTTGCCGCGGTGTATTCAATCAGGGCTCTGTCAAGATAATCCTCTCGATTTTCTGGCGTGGCTAAGTGCCTGAATACGAGGCCATACTGAACGTGAAAACTTCCCTTCAGCGCATCATCTTCACTCTGCTCAATGAGAGGCTTGGCCTTGTCACAATAGCGCAGAGCCTCTTGAAGCTTTTGCGTTCGCATCTCGACGATGCTCGCACGAATCAGAAGTGTTGCTTCAAGTTCGGGATCATCCCCACTCAGGAGGCTGCCCGCGCTTTTAAGATTGATGCGCGCCTCGTCGTATGACCCTTCACGCCAGTAACAGAGGCCAAGCTCGCCACGCGCTTCCGCAACTCGATGCATTTCTTCAAGTTTCTCGAAAAGCTCAATGCTCTGCGTGATCAGGTCCTTGGCCTTTTCCTGACCGCCTTCGATTTGATCCGTTGCGCCAAGCCATCCAGCCAAGGCGCCAATACGTAGGAGAACATCTGCTTTTTCCGGTTCGCTTACCCCTTCGAGTTTTGGCGGTTCTGTTCGATCCGGCCAGAATTCAACCAGGGCGTCGTAGGCTTTCTCATATTCGCCAATCTTTTCGAAGCGTTTGGCCAGATCGCAGCTAAGTTTGGCTCGTTCATCAATCGGAAGATCGCGACTTTGCTGTCTGAGCGCTGCTAACTCCGCGGTTAAGTTCATATGAGGTGCGCCTTTGCTCGTGGGTGATAAGATTGTTTCGCCGCGAAGCATCGGAACCGTCTCTGGATTGGCATCGAAAGCCAACTCACTGGCTCAACCCTCGCTTCGCCTTAATCCTTAGAAGACCCGAATCACCAAGAAGGAGAAAACATGAGAAACCTAAAGAGACTGGTAGTCTCCCTGAGCTTGATGTCTGTGCTGGCGATTACCGCGTTTGCGGGAATAACGCCAGCACCGCCTTGTGCGCCACCTAACCCGGGCGAGACCGAATGTCCGCCGGCACCATGCTCTGCGGCCCAGATGACAACTGAAGACTCAGTAGTGCCCGGCATCACTGAGACGCCGCCTGCGCCTGCGGCTGACGTGTCGACGATCATTGAAGACACGCTGATCGCGTTGTTGCTGTTCTAGCTCCAGTCGCAGTTCGGGCGCTGCTGCTGAACTACCGCTTTGGTCCGTCATTCCAAATAACTCGGTTGCCTCCAGAACTCCTGCGGGCGACAAAATAGGAGTGTGCCCTTTTTTGCAGTCAGCTGAAAGTTTCTTGGTGTCAGGAGCTACAACCACTCCTTGAGGCAGGCAGAGTAGTGTGAGATCAAGATTTGCGCAACTGCGTAGCCACAATTTTCACGGGCTCGATTGCAAAAGCGCCTGCTTACGTCTAGTTGCAAGTATTTACTCAGAACCGCTCGCGCCTGCAAAGACGCCCGGCAAATGCATCCGGCTGGGGCGCAAGCGCCGCTGCCTGCCGTGGTCGCGAAGCGCTAGAATCCGAACTGGCTTGAAGTGGAAGCTTGCGCTCGAGTCAACACAGGTGACGCAGACGACGCGCAGCTTTGACAACCGTTTAATCATGGCTTGCCTTTAGTTGCTTGATCGAATAGCTTTTCAGGCACGCTGGTTTTTCGTCCATGATCCCAATCAAACCAAGCAACCTCGTACCGCCGTTGGTGTCGTTAGGGTTGGCATTAGTGCTGACTCCGGTCGTGCGGATGCTCGCCCGGCGGTTCGGATTTGTCGCCAAACCGAAGACGGATCGCTGGCACAAAAATCCGACTGCGATGATGGGCGGGGTAGCGATTTGGCTCGCGGTAATCGCGGCTTATCTCGCGCTCGTGCCGCATTCAGGAGCCGGCTGGGTCGTCGTTGGGGCGGCCTCGTTCCTTTTCCTCGTGGGACTCGCGGACGACCTGCTGCACTTCAAGCCTTATCAAAAACTGATCGGACAGGTCATCGGCGCGGCGATCGTCGTCAACTACGGATTGGTCCTGCCATGGACGCGATATCTGCCGCTGAACATGGTGATCACGATCTTTTGGTTAATCGGAATCACCAACGCAGTCAACCTGCTCGACAACATGGATGGACTGGCAACGGGGATCGCCGCCATCGCTTCCGGGTTTCTCGCGTTTAATTTCATCACCTCAAACCAGATGACGGAAGCGACGATGCTCGTAGTTTTCACTGCAGCCTTGATCGGATTCCTGATTTACAACTCGAACCCGGCATCGATCTTTATGGGCGACAGCGGATCGATGTTTATCGGATTCTTCCTGGCGAGTTCGGCATTGATAAATGTCTCGGGCGGAAGATCGCGCACCTTAGTCGTGCTGGCAGTTCCGATCCTGGTGCTCTTTATTCCGATCTTTGACGCTACCTTCGTGACGGTTCTGCGCAAGCTTTCCGGGCGAGCCGCTTCACAAGGCGGTCGCGATCATACTTCCCACCGGTTGGTAGCCCTGGGTCTTTCCGAGAAGCGCGCCGTGTTGCTGCTTTACGGATTGGCAGCCACTTCAGGATTGCTGGCCGTCCTGGTGCGAGAGTTGAAGCCCGACGTGAGTCTGGCGCTGCTGATTCTGCTGACGCTTGGCCTGACTCTGCTCGGCGTTTACCTCGCCGGCGTCAAAGGCTATGACGAGGAAGCAGACGTGCGCGCCGCGCGCGACAATCCTCTGTACGGATTCCTGATCGACTTCTCGTACAAGCGTCGCATCTTCGAAGTAATGCTCGACGTAGTCCTGATAGTGCTCGCGTACTGGTCCGCTTACGCGATGAAGTTTGGGCCATTCTCAGGCAGCCCCGCTTGGAAACTTTTCCTGCGCACCTTGCCGGTATTGGTCGTCGTGCGATTGGGCGCGTTCCTGTTCTTCGGCGTTTATCGAGGTATCTGGCGCTATACGAGCATGGATGATCTAATGGCGTTTGCGAAAGCCGTCGTGGCGGGATCAATCGTCAGTGTCGTAATCATTCTTTTCAAGTTCCGGTTTCAGGGTTTCTCGCGCACCATATTCCTACTGGATGCAATGGTGATGATGACTTTCCTGGCCGGCAGCCGCATCGCCTTCCGCTTCTTTCGACAGGTGCTGCCGGCTGCGAATAAGGAAGGCGGCAAGCGCGTCTTGATCTATGGCGCCGGCGACGCCGGGGAATTGCTGCTGCGCGAGCTGCTGAATAATCGAGAGCTGCGCTATGCCCCGGTCGGTTTTATGGACGATGATGCGAACAAGCACGGCAAGCTGATTCACGGCTTCCGCGTTTTTGGCGGGAACGGATCGTTCGCTAGAATTATCACCGAGCAGCAAGTTCAGCAGGTACTGATTTCGACGCCGCGCATTAGCGAAGCACGTATCGCAGAAATCTGGAGTGAATGTGACGCGCGAAACATCGAGTTGAAACGAATGTCGATTCGCATCGAAGACATCTCTGATAATCCGCTGAAGTCAATTCACGCATCTTCGAACGGAGATTTGTAACCCTGGCTGCTTTCCACCGTGCCACAACCTAAGCATTCATCCGTAATCACCCTCGATCTTAATCTGCCGGCATTGCGATGGCTGCTGGCATTTCCGATGCTGCTCGTGATCGCCGCGGCCTGGTTCACTACGCGATGGTACGTCGGAAACACGGTGGCCGAATTTACCCCACCTATCGAACAGGGCGGCATCGATATGGCGCAGTTGGCGGTACGTTGGGCCCCTAACGATCCGCTGACGCATTGGCGACTTGGCTCCTTAAAGGAAAAAGTTTTCAGCCCCGAAAATCTTGCGGCCGCCGCTAACGAATACAAGTTGGCAGTCGAAGCTGCACCTTACGATTATCGCTATTGGATGGAGTATGGCCGCGCCTTGGAAGCAACGGGCGATATCGCCGGCGCTGAGAAGGCTCTGCGTCGGGCGGCGGAATTGGCGCCGGCGTACTCGCGACCGCGTTGGGTTT
>DATLVM010000424.1:0-5056 GCA_035577445.1 Pyrinomonadaceae bacterium | reverse complement strand
GATCCCCGTGGAAGAGGGCGCGGTTTATACGTGGGCGGGATCGGAATGGAATGGCAACGAAAAGCTTACGGTAGATGATCTGGCGGGCGCGCTCGGCATGAATCCCGGCGAGGTTGCCGACGGACTTAAG
The DNA here is from genome assembly GCA_035577445.1 of Pyrinomonadaceae bacterium. Taxonomy (GTDB): domain Bacteria; phylum Acidobacteriota; class Blastocatellia; order Pyrinomonadales; family Pyrinomonadaceae; genus UBA11740. Next base: position 4,926 of record DATLVM010000424.1, on the reverse strand, counting down.
ATCGAGAAGGGCCTCAAAGAAGTTCGTCGCGCTTATGCAGGACGCGGTTATTTGTCGGCGCAGGTCAAAGAGTCGATGGAGTTCGCCGAAGGTGCGCCGCGCGTGCGCTACATCTTCAACATCACCGAAGGTCCGCGTTTCTTCATGGGCAATCTGATCATTTCCGGCATCTCTTCCGCGGATGCTGAGGCTCTTAAATCAAAATGGACCCTCGGGGCGAACTCAGTATTCGATGAAGCGTACGTCGAGCAATTTCGCCAAACCACTTTGCGCGAATTCGCCGCGGGGCTGGTCCAACGAAGCCGCAGCGGGGCGCGCGCGCGAGTTGAAGTTGAAACTCGACCGGACGCGCAGAAACTGACGGTCGACGTCATCATCAATTTTAAGTAAATCAGAAAGTCGACAAGGTTTATGTCACCCAGATGCTGACGGAAGCTCCACCCACCGATCTGCTCGACCGAGTTGCGGCGGATTTCAGATCAAAGCCATTCGTACCCCCGCGCGTTCTCACGCACGGCGATCTGCAAACGCTCGGCGCCTATTTCTGGCGGGGACGTTATCGCCCGCGCGATGTTACGGACGATGAAGAGCGCTTGTTCCAGGTCGATTCAGAAACAAAAGTGCTGGCGCGATGTCGCTGGCAACCGGACAGAACTGAGCGAGCGACGCTGGTTTTGTGGCATGGCGTCGAAGGATCGACTACGTCGGCTTACATGTTGGCGACTGCGGCCAAGGCCTTCGCAGCGGGCTTCAACGTCGCGCGCGTGAACATCAGAAACTGCGGCGGCACTGAGCATCTAACTCCTACGCTGTATCACGGCGGGATGTCCGGCGACGCACGCGCCGTGATTCAGGAACTAATCGATCGGGATCGCCTTCCGCGGATATTTGTCGGGGGGTTCTCACTGGGCGGAAACGTAATATTGAAGATGGCCGGCGAGTACGGCGACCAAGCACCCGCAGCATTAGCAGGCGTAATCGCGATTTCACCGTCAGTAGACTTACGTGCGAGCAGCGACCTGCTGATGACCCGGAGAAATCTCATCTACCACAAAGATTTTCTGTATTACTTGAAACGTCGCATCAAGGCGAAGGAGAAACTCTTTCCCGGACGCTATGATTCCAGCGGTTTGCATCACATCAAAACGCTTCGGCAATTCGACGATACCTACATTGCTCCGGCGTTCGGATTTGCAGGAGTCGATGATTATTACGCGAAAGCTAGTTCCCTGCCTTACATCAACCGCATTCGCGTGCCCACGCTTTTCCTGCAAGCACAGGATGATCCCTTAGTGCCCATCGGGCCGCTAAGCGAGATCATGAACGGCTTCTCACAGCAAGAATTGATCGACGAGGTTCGCTTTGCGGCAAATCCTCATGTGCTGCTGATTACGCCCGCGCGCGGCGGACACGTCGCCTTCTTATCTGCGGGCTCCGAGGGCGAAGATCGCTTTTGGGCTGAGAATAGATTGATTGATTTTTGCCGGAGTCTGACAGAGCGTTGACCGGAATCTACTTCCCAATCTTTTTAAGAATTCGCTCAGCTTGATTGCGAGCGATGAGTGGGATGTGCTCGTCAGTTTTCAACTCGGTCAACAACGGCACGAGCTGCTTGGGATCAGACAATCCATCGCGTCTTTGCAGCGACTCCATTTCATTCAACAGAGACGGCACGTTCAACGGCTGCATCTCACGCGCGAGATTCAGATCGAAAACGAGAACGGCTTGATCGGCCACGCGGCGATATTCATTCGCCAGGTTCCAGGCGATCTTGTTGTTGCTCCAGTTGAATTCGGCCGTGCGCTTGCGCTGACCATCCTGCAAACTAATTCGATAAGTGCCCAGATGAGCAAAGTCCTTTGGCGATTGATAGTTTTCATCGGAATCGAGAAAGTGAAGATCACTCCAGAGTCCGAAGATTCGGCCCAGCGCCGCAGTCGATAATTCCACGGGCTCAACAATGGGCACTTCTTCATTCTTCCGCTCAAACGTAATCATCCCGCGGCCCTGCGCATCATGTTCGATCAGAATGTGACCGACAATGAAATTACGCTGAGTGAATTCCCAGGTATAACGCTTGGCATCTGATGTCACCGGCGGCGATTCCGGACGCGGTTGCGCCGAAGGTGAAGCTTGCGGGCGATCGTTGCGCTTGGTTGAGTCCTGTCCAGCGGCGGTTAAGACAGCGGCGAGAAACAGCAGAAGTGCAAGAACAACTTTGAATCGCATGCGTTGCCGATCATTTTGAAGACGATTGGGGAGAGACGCAAGGAGAGACTGATTACGGTACGCACGCCTCTGCCGTGCCGAAGCGCGCGTACCGCCCTATTCAAACTTGACGGAAACCAGCTTTGAGACACCGACTTCTTCCATCGTCACGCCGTAGAGAGCGCGCGCAGTTTCCATCGTCCGCTTGTTGTGCGTGATGACGATGAACTGCGTATTGGTCGACATCGAAACGACTTTGTTGGTGAAGCGGCCAATGTTCGCTTCGTCGAGCGGCGCGTCCACTTCGTCAAGCAGACAGAATGGCGAAGGGCGGTAATGAAAGATGCCCAGCACCAGCGCGAGCGCAGCCATGGCCTTTTCGCCGCCGGAAAGCAACAGGACGTTTTGCAGGCGCTTGCCCGGCGGTTGCGCAATGATGTCGATACCCGATTCGAGTTCGTCGTTTTCATCGATCAGGCTCATCTCGCCACGACCGCCACCGAACAGCTCCTGGAACAGCTCGCTGAAGTTGCGATTGATCTTCTCAAAGGCATCGCGGAAACGTTCGCGCGAGCGGCGCTTGATTTCGCGTAGCGCTTCTTCAGTTGCCGCGATTCCGTTCGTAATATCGTCGCGTTGAATCGTCAGGAAAGCGAATCGCTCGTCGGCTTCCGCCAGTTCTTCCAGCGCCATCATGTTGACCGCGCCAAAGTTCTCCAGCCGGTTGCGCAAATCTTCAACGCGCGTTCGTTCGGTTTCGAGATCGAATTCAGGCTCAAGGGTTAGTTCATTCGCAATCGCTTCGAGGCTTTGATTCAATTCGTGCTCACAGGACTCGCGCACAAAGCTCACCCGGGCTGAAGCTTCGGCGCGCTGCACCTCGATCGCCGCGCGTGCATCTCGTGAAGCTGCGGCAGTCCGATTCATCTCCGCCAACTCATTGGCGAGCAAATCAGCTTCGCCCCGCGCGCCTTCCAACCGAGCCGTCGCAGCAGCGATTTGCTCATCTTCGCGCGCCTTTTCTTCATCAACGGTCGTCGCTAACTGATCGATTTCCGCAATTGAGCCCGTGAGAGTTTCGATTCGACTCGACGCTTCGGTCAGCTCGAGGTTGTGACGTGCGACTCTATTCGTAACCTCTTCGCGCTCACTCTCCAGACGTCGCAAGTCCGCGCTGGTTGATCGACGCCGCTCCGCAGCGCCAGCCGCTTCTGCGCGCTGTTGATTCAGCAGCTCGCTCTCGGCGTCAGCATCGCGTCTGAATCCGGCAAGAACCGCGGTAGTTTGCTCGATGCGTTCCCGCGTGGCGCTCCGCATCTCTTCAGCCGTCGCAGCTTCACTTAAAGTCTTCGCGCGGCTCTCTCCCAACTCACGACGTTCAAGATCCAGTCGCTCGGTGTCGTCGGTGACCACGCGCATGTGCCGCTCGGCCCGCTCGATGTCATGACGCAGAGTCTCGGCCGACATTTCGCGCGCCATGACTTCGCGCTCTTCGCGCGCGATTGACGCATTCAGCAGCACGACAGATTCTTCCAGGCCACTAAGGCGAGATTTCGCGTCGGTCACGGCAACTTCGGTAACTGCAAGTGCGGCGGCGAGGTTGCTTGCGCGCGAGTCAAGCTCACGCAATTCGCGTTTGAACGTGAGCAGGCCGGCGCCTTCTTCGAGCGCTCGACCATTGCCTGCATGAACGAATTGCCCACCGGCAACCCAGTCACCGTCCGTGGTGACAAACATGTCACCCGTGGCTAATGACAACGCGGTCGCATCATCGAGCGTATCGACGACGCGCGCGTTCATCCGCTCAGGCATGGTGCGTTCGAGCAATAACAGGAGATGGCGATCGGCGTGCAGAATGTCTGCGATGCGAGGGCCATCAATTCCCACGGGGACGTACTGGCGGCGCTCCGCAGTGGTTTCAGAGGCTCGCAAATAAGTCAGTTCGTCGATATCAACGTCGACTTCATCGCTGCCGCCGTGCAATCCGGTAACGAGGAAGTTCGCACGGCCGGCATGATTGTTCTTCAACCATCCGGCGGCGCGAATCGCATCGTCAGGCGTGGGAACCAGAATCGATTGCAGCGACGAAGCAAAAACGCCTTCGACGGCGCGCTCCCATCGCTCGTCTACTTCAATCTTGTCTGCCAGCGTTCCGATGAGATGAAAGTCTTCTCGCTGATTCGCGGTGAAAGCTTCCTGCACCGCCAATGAATAGTGCGCACGTCGATCATCGAGTTCCTTAAAGCTCTCCAGGCGGTGCAACGCACGCGAATGATCATCGCGCACCCGCGCCTGTTCCGCGTCGCTATCGGCAACGCGCTCGTGTCCTTCCACAACGGCCCTGACGGCGGCTTCACGTTCAGCGGTCAAACTTGCTAGTTTTGCGCGCGCGATGGTGATCTGCTCGGTGAGTCTTTCAAATTCCGTCTGGCGTTCGTTGTGCGCAGCAGCCGCGCGCTCGCCTTCGCGCGCCAAACCATCTGCCTGCTGCGAGAGTTTCTCGAGGCTGTTCTCCAGCTGCCGGGCCAGCTCATGCAAGCGCTCAGCGGCAGCAGTGTGGCGCAGCAACTCCGCGCGCGCCGATTCGATTTCATTTTCGGCATCCGCAACCAGCGCCAACTTCTGCGCATGAGACTCTTCGGCGGCCCGCAGCGCCGCGGTCATCTGTTCGTTCTCGGAAGTTAGTTGCGCTTCGATCCCGCGTAACCGCTCAAGCTC
>DATLVM010000423.1:0-2153 GCA_035577445.1 Pyrinomonadaceae bacterium | reverse complement strand
ATCTTTTTCTCACGCTGATAACAAAGCCTAAGGGAGCTGCGGAGCAGCGGTAGGAGCTAAGCCCAAGGCGAGGCTCTGCGAGCCTTGGCTGGTGGTCGTTAGTTATTTCAGAGCCGCGAAGCGGCGACAGAGAGTTAAGGGGCAGCCTGATCCATTTATGCTTTCGCCCCTTGCGGGGCTCAATCACTCTAATTGGTTCGTTAACCCAAGGCTCGCGGAGCCTCGCCTTGGGCTTAGTTATGAACGCTGCTTACGCAGCTTGAATAAAACGCCAAACTGCATCACCACCTAAACAGCGATCACAGTTGCGTCCTGACCACGACTTTCATTCGTAAAGCTAACCTTTCAAATCGATTGCAATTCTTTTGTCTCTAACCTGCTGATTCGCGCCTCAACTATTCCTCAAGGTTACCTCAAGCAGGACTACGTACGCTGCTAGTAGTCATCGTGACCGTCTGCGTCATTTCATTGAATCTGCTTCGGAGGGAACCCTATGGCCCGGCATCTACTCGCTGAATCTCGCTCGCATCGTTTGAGAACGACAATTGTCACTCTGGTCGTTTGCGGATTTCTAATCGCGCTGATCATGGCGACGTTGCATAGCTCAGCCGCGACGCCGGCAAACGGCACGCTCTCTGAAGCCAACCCGGTGCTCACCTATGACGCGGGTCCCTTTACTCAACCGAACCAATCGCCGGTGGGCTTGGGGCAGCTCGACAGCGGACCGCGCTGCGACAACGGCGCGTTTCCTTGCGACAGCTACCTGTTGACGGTTTCTGTGCCGGCAGGTTACATCGCGGCGCATCCCAACTCTGGCGTTAAAGTTACGATGTCCTGGACGGACACCGGCTCGCGCCAATCGGACTATGACCTTTACATTTTTAACGGCGCAAATCCGTCGGTCGACGGAAATCATCAGGCCGATCATCAATCAACCAGCGGCGCCAATCCCGAAGTCGCGGTTATCAATCCATTACTGGACGGTGACAATCAGTATTCGATCAAGATCGTTCCCTTCCAACCGACTCAAGAAGTCTTGCATGTGAAGATCGAGTTGCTGCCTGGTTCCGGGCCCGCTGGTTCGCCGCTCTTTGGGACCGCCGACCGCACCACACCGGGCGTCCCGCGCTATCAAAATTTCGTGGGGCCATCGGGCTCATCGGCTGAGAGCAGCCAGGGCGAGTTCAACATCGGCTTCAACCCGCACACGGGTCGCATCATGCTGATGAACATCGGGCCGGTGTGGCGGCTAACGCCGGGTGACGCGCAGACGCCGAAGAAACCAGATTGCTGCGAAGGACTTTGGGAGGATAAATCAGCGAACAGTACCAACATCGGACTCGATCCGATTCTCTGGACGGATCAGCGGACGGGCCGCACTTTGATTTCAAACTCGACCGCGGGCGCGAACGCGGTGTACGCGTACAGCGACAATGACGGCGACACGTGGGTAGAAGGTAGTTTTTCTCCGCCGAATGGCGGCGCAGATCATGAAACGCTCGGGTCTGGGCCATATCCCAAAGTCGCGGGGCTGCCGAACCCGCTGGCTAATCAAGCTAACCAGGGTCAGGCCGTCTACTATTGTTCCCAGTCTATCGTTGGCCCAGCCGCCTGTCAGCGCAGCGACACGTTAGGCGACAATTACGGACCCGGCGTTTACGCGTATCAAGGAAACGGTCTCACTGATTGCCACGGTCTGCATGGTCACGTTCGCGTTGCTCCCGACGGCAGTGTCTGGTTGCCCGTCAACCAGTGCGGTGGCGTGCAGGGAGGTGTCGTCAGTCTGGATGCCGGCATCACCTGGACCCAGTTTCTGGTTCCGAATGCGATCTCGCAACCGCAGGGCGCCGATCCTTCAATCGGAATCGATTCGGACAGCACCGTCTATTATGCCTACGTAAACAATGAGCCTCTCGGAGCCGGCAGTCCGCCGGAAGGTCACGCGCGGGTGAAGGTTAGTCACGATCATGGTGCGACGTGGGTTAACGATTTCGACCTTGGCGCGTTTCATGGAATCAAGAATGCAGTCGAGATCGAAGCAGTGGGCGGAACTTCCGGCCGCGCCGCAGTCGGCTTTCTCGGCACGAATGTAAACGGCGACTATCAAGCGAATGGCTTTCCTGGAAAGTGGTACGTCTTCATCGCGACGACCT
>DATLVM010000422.1:0-17237 GCA_035577445.1 Pyrinomonadaceae bacterium | reverse complement strand
TGCGGCTCGTGCACGCTCTGCATCGACGCGTGCCCGACCAGCGCGATCGTCGAGCCCTACGTGGTCGACGCTGATCGCTGTATCTCGCACGCAACGATCGAATCACGCGCGCCACAGATAAGCGAAGACGTTGCCGCGCATTCTGATGATTGGCTCTACGGCTGTGACGTTTGTCAGGACGTTTGCCCATGGAATGCGATGACTCCCGTGACCGATGAATTACGCTTCGAACCCCGCGAAGGAAATGTCAATGCCTCGCTTTCAGAGATCCTCGAGCTGACGCCGGAAACCTACGCGGCCCGTTTCCGCGGCAGCGCCATGAAACGCGCCAAACTCGCAGGATTACAGCGCAATGCTAAGGCGCTGCTGAACCAGACTCCTGTCTGAAGCATCCTGCATTCACGCGTCGGCGTCTTCTCGCGCCATCGATTCACGGCGGCAGTTTTCCTCACAGAATCGGCAATCCAACCTGGGCATTGGCGTTGCACTCTGCGCTAACGATGCGCAACGAGCAATTCATCCAGGCTCCCCAATCACGATGGCTACCTCTCCCGGCTTCAGTCTCTGAGCAACCAACTGCACGCGATGGATTTGTGCATGGTCTGAAGCGTCGCTGCGCACGCGAGCGTCGTCGCCGCAAAGTCGGCCGCGCGTACGACATGGCGCTGGAGATCGCGCGACTCATCTCGCGCGGTTCAGAAGTACTCGATGTCGGGTGTGGCAACGGATTTATCGCGCATCACCTGTCAGCGATGCTGGGCACAAGTGTCGTCGGGATTGATGTCGGAACTTCCACGGAAGCAGCGATTGACTATCGAAGCTTTGACGGAATTCATTTTCCGCTGGAAGAAGATTCGGTTGACGCGGTGCTGCTGTGCTACGTCTTGCATCACGCGCAGGATGTTCGTCATGTCTTGAACGAAGTTCGCCGCGTGTTGCGCGGTGGTGGGCAGGTAATTATCTACGAAGACATTCCGGCAACCTGGTGGGACAAAGGCGTCTGTTGGATTCACAATCGCCAATGGAAGAATCGCACCGGGCCGTGCACCTTTCGCAATGAACTTGAATGGCGCGAACAGTTCGAGTCTTTTGGTTTTGAGATTGTCAGGGAGCGAACGCTTTCTCGATGGCGCAACTTCACGCATCCGGTCTGTCGAAGGTCTTATGCGCTGAAATTGAATCGTCCGGGTAACCTGAACATGCAAGCTTCACATTAATGCGTTTCAAAGGATTTGCGTTGCTCAAGTTCTACTTCGACCCTATGCATTAATTCTTTGAAGCGTGGATCTGCGTGCAGCGGTTCCCAGACCGGGTTGGATTTGAACCACGGAAGGTTTTCGTTACCGAGGCTGATCGCTTTCTCCAGCCATCTAAGAGCCTCGTCACGATTGCCTTCTATCGCGTAAGCAGTTGCCAACCAGTAGGGCACATCCCAATCGAGGGCCGCAACCTTCTCTACCTGCTCAGTTAACTGCGCGCGCGCTGCTTCATGTTCTCCCAGCGCGCTCAAACACATGGCAAGCAGTGGCCGGATTGCGTTAATCTCAGGGTGTTTGTACAAAACGTCCCGCAGCAGATCGGCAGCGGTCGAGAAATCGCCGCGATAGAACATCACTTGAGCTCGATAGGTCCTGACGATTGGATGATGCGGTTCCGCGCCTGCCGCTTGATCGAGTTCGAATAGAGCCTCATCATAGCGACCCTGATACAGGAGTAGCCGCGCCCGGCCATAATTGACCACGACACCTTCCGCGGGGTTGAGGCGCAACATGGAATCGAACGCGCGCAACGCCTGCTCATAATCTCCATCGAGACGGTTCACCACCGCGCTGACAAAATGCACTCCGGCGTTATTGGGAGCTTCGACGAGCAATTCGGCAACCAGCAAGCGAGCCTCCTGTTTCTCGCTCCGCAAGAGGTGGATGAAGACTCTATAGATGCGCGCTTCCAGCATCTTACTATCCAGTGCCAATCCTCTATTGAGACTTTCCTGAGCCCGCACGAAATCGTCGAGGTTTCCCGCCCCTTTGGTAATGCGCTGGACATAACAGCTACCCAAAGCGCCATGAGCGAGGGCAAACTTCGGGTCCAGCTCAATCGCAGAACTGAAGTATCTAATCGCCGCTTCGATGTCTTTGTTGGCAACTGTGCGATGGACGTATCGGGCCATGCAGTCACGACCGCGCAGATACTCTTCGTAAGCCACGGAGTTGGCAGTGGCATGACCTGGCAGGTCAATGCGTTCATCCGCGCTCAGCTTTAGTTGCAAGCCATCGACGATCCGTTGAGCGATGATGTCTTGCACGGCGATGATGTCGCTCGCGTCTGAGTCTATGCGATCACCCCAAAGAACTTCGCCCTTCGGGACATCGAGCAGTTGCGCCGTGACGCGAACCCGTGAGGCCGCGTGCAAGAAACTCGCGGCGAGGACAGCGTTTACCTTTAATTCGCGTCCGATCTCGACCGGATCTTTTGTATCTCCCAGATATTTTGCGATCGCCGATGAGGGGCGCACGACCAGTGAACGCAGTCGTACCAATTCAGTAATTACAGCATCAGCCAGCGAAAATTCGTAGAAACTCACTGCGGGATCATTAGTAAGGTTTCTGAACGGCAGGATAGCTACACTACTAACTTCTTGTTGAACGAAGGGTTCCGTTTCACTTCTGCTTTCAATCTCTCGACGTAGATTCTTCAGATCGAGCACCAAGTCTTTTACTGTTTGATACCGCTCGGCTCTATTTTTGCGGAGTGTTTTCTTGACGATGCGTTGGAGTTCGGCCGGCACACCTTGCGAGAAACGCGTAAGTGGCGAAGGCTCGGTTCTTAGAATCGAGGCAATGACGTCACTCTTCGTTAATCCATCAAATGGAGTTTTTCCGGCCACCATTTCGTAAATCACGACCCCAAGACCCCAAATGTCAGAACGCTCGTCCACTTCAAGACCACGCGTTTGTTCCGGCGACATGTAACTGATGGTGCCCATCACCCTGCCTGGTTCAGTCTTGATCGCATGGATAGTTTCTGCTTCTGGATCCGAAGCGAGACGTTGATACTCAGTTAGCTTAGCGAGACCAAAGTCCAACACCTTTACATACCCATCATGCCGGACCATGATGTTCTCCGGCTTAATGTCTCGATGGACTATTCCTGCTTGGTGTGCTGCCGCCAAAGCAGCGGCTGCCTGCACCATCGTATCGAGCACCTCAGTCAATTCTATTTGCGTTCCAGTCATGCGTTGGCGAAGAGTTACGCCGTCGATAAACTCGGCCGCAATGAAACGGGTGTCGTTCGTTTGTCCAATTTCATAAATGGTCAGAATGTTTGGGTGATTGAGTGCCGATGCGGCATAAGCCTCTTGCTCGAAGCGAAGCAATCGGTCTTTGTTCAGGCTGAGATCCGAGGGCAAGAGCTTGAGCGCAACATTACGTCGCAGTCTGGTATCCCTGGCCAGATAGACTTCGCCCATACCACCGGCCCCCAGCACGGAGCAAATCTCATAGTGACCAAGTTGTGTACCGGCCGTGACAGACATACGGTATGCGGAGGAAGAGCGGGTGGATCGTAAACCGCGACGCGTCAATAGTAAATGACTGACTTGCTTCCGCTAACTATTCCTGCCCACTCGGTAGTACCGCCTGCAAATCCATGTAATCCGCTTTCGGTTTGGTGCGACAAAAAAGACTCACTTCTTTCGGCTTGCCGGGCGCAGTCACGCTGACACCCTGAATCGATTGCGCCGGCTTCTCCTCGCCGTTGTAGTCGTCAGTGATCTGATATTCGTAGCCGCCGTTCGTGAAGCTGATCTCTGTCAGATCAAACTGCGCGCGAAAGTAATGCGTGTAGCGAAACTTTTCCTGCGTGCCGGTGCGCTCTTTCGGATATTCAAGTTCGACCTTTCCGGGCAGCCCGAAGCGGTACTGCACGTAGCCGCGCTCGCTCGTCAGATCTTTTGAGGCGCAGAGCGAAACGATCTTTGCGGGGCGTTTGATGGGGCAACTGAAGATGATTCGTTCGCCCGCTGCGCACAGTGTTCCGGGTTGCAGCTTCCGCGGCTGAGATGCAGAAGTCGCTTCGCTACTTGAGTTGAAGAAGCCAAAGCTTACTAACAAGGCAAGCACGATGGTGATCGTCGAGATTTTCATGGTTTTACCGTCGCGTATCAGTAATCTGGATGACGTCGCTCGTTATGCTGCCGCTCGCGTAAGCCAACCACTTTCCGTCGCGCGACCATTCAAACGAAAAGATGGGATTCGGATTCCAATGCGTCAATTGTTTGGCCGCGCCGCCATCGATCGGTTGAATCCAAATATTGCCGACGCCTTCCTGCCGGGCCGCATAAGTAATCCCGCTGCCGTCAAGCATCCAGCGAATGCGGCCGTATTGCGCCGGCCATTCGCAGATTATGCTCGGTGGCCCACCCTGAATTGCCAGGGTCGCGATTCTATTCTTGTCCGCGGGCGCCGGTCGATATCCACAGGCGACCAATTTTCCGTCCGGCGAAACGTTTGGATCGAAAAAGCCTCTCTCGGTCAACCGCACCGGCTCGCCGCCGTTGATTTCGACGCGGAACAGCCCTTGCGGATTCAGCGATCGGAAGATCACAAACTGGCTGTCAGAGGTGAACGTCGGCTGAGTGTCGCCGACGCCGTGGGTTAGTTGCATCGGATTCTTGCCGTCGATGTCGATCCGCCAAAGGTGTTGCTGCCCATTGCGATTGGAAAGGAACACTATGTAACGGCCGTCAGGCGACACGACCGGCTGTTCGCTGAACCCGGCATGGGCTGTTAGTTGTTTAGGCTCGGGCTTCTGCGCATTGGCGATCCAGAGATTCTGTTCGCCGGCAATCTGTGAGGTGTAGACAAGCTTGCCGTCAGGGGTCCACGACAGTCCATTCAGTCCGTCATAGCTGGTCGCAGTCAATTGCGTCGGATGATCAAGGTCCGTTGTCGAGGCGAGCCAGATGTTCGCCTTTTTCTCGGATTGAATTGTAATCAGAGTTCGGCCGTCGGCAGTGACGCTCACATCTCGATAGTCAGTCAGATCGTTAGTAATCCTTCGCGGCGATCCTTTCGGATAAGGAATGAACCAGATTTGTTGTTCGGGCGCGGTGAAACCTTCGATGATCGTTGCGAACAATCCTTTCCCGTCAGGCGCCCATTCAATTCTGCCCAGGGCCGGCCAGTTGTCGCTGATGAGATGCGCTGAGCCGTCCTTGACCGCATATCCATAAATCCCCTGGTTCCACTGCGTCGAGTTCGTGCTGACGGGACACGCGATCATACTTCCGTCAGGTGACCACGTTGGCGGCAGCACGCCGTTAGGTCCGATGCGCACCCCATCCGCTGTGTGAGTGCTGGTGAGGATTCGTTCTTCGGCGCCGTTGATGTTCGCAATGACTATCGACGCGAGGCCGGGACTGAATCGGATGAAAGCCATCTGTCGCCCATCAGGAGAAAGCGTCACCGGCGAATCAACATCTTCGACCAGCTTGTCTGGTGAGCCGCCTAAACTCGGGACTTGAAATAAAACTCCGACATGGTTCTGTGCCTGACTGACGTAAAAGACATAGTTGCCGTCGCGTGAAAATGTCACTCCGTAAATGTCCGTGCGCTCGGGTGGCACAATCTGCAGTTCCTTGCCCGTGGCCGTCTGTCGCAACGCCACGCTCTGCTGGCCGGACTCGCCCAGCACATACGCGACGTACTTCCCGTCAGGCGAAATGGCCGCCTTCAATGCTTTGCCCGTGGTCGTGAATCTGGTGAGCTTTACGTTTTCAAAAGGACCCTTTGAGCCGATCCACCACCAGCCAAGCGCAGCGATCGCCAGGACAACTGCGATCGGGATCGCGATCCAAACCCATTTGCGGGCCGGCGTCTTCGCTGGCGCGGTGAGCTGCAGCGAAGCAGCCCGCGGCGTCACGTCGATCAGTTTCTGCTGGTCTTTGGAAACGATTGCTGCGGCATCTTCCTGCCCGTCATCGTCTTCTTCGTAGCTAACATGCGCAGTGGTGCGCTCCTTGATGACGATCACCTCGGGCGGGGCGTCGTCTTTTTCGGTAACTGCCGCCATGAAACGATAGCCGCGGCGCGGAATGGTCTCGATGTATCCGGTCTCGCCCAGCGCCTTGCGCAGCGTATAGATGTTCTGCGTCAGGTTCGCTTCCTCGACAAAGCTGTCGGGCCAAAGGGCCTTCATCAAATCGTCTTTTTCAACCACATCGCCGCGGCTTTCGATCAGCATTAGAAGCGTATCGACAGCCTTCGCCCTTAGCGGCACGACCTCTCCTTCACGCCGCAACTGGCGATTGAAGGTGTCGATGCTGAAGGGGCCGAATTCGAAAATTCGCTTGTTTTGCTTGCTCATCCGCGCGTTGAGAAGTGGTTGAGAAACAAATGAGCGCCGGTTGAAGACATTTAGCGCCGGCCGACGCGATGATCCGCGTCCGTTGCCGGACGCATTCTAAATCACTTTTCCGGCGAACAACATCTGCACAAAAGGAGAAAGACAATGAAGAAAGTAACCATAGGCCTCGCGATGAGTTTGCTGATGGCGGCAATGCTGAGTCCTTTGACTCTGAAGACCGGCGCGCAAACCGGAAATCAGAGCAGCAAGGTGCAATTGACCGAGTCGTTCACGTTTCCCAACGAATGCACCAACGAGTTGATGGATGTTTCAGACACCACCACGGTCACCTGTCACGACCAACAACGCGCGGACGGCGCCTTCAGCGAGAAGTGCGAGATTCGACAGGACGTCACCGCGACCGGCGAGACGACCGGAATCATCTGGCACGGGACCGCGACCTTCAAGGATGAATTCGTCGCCACCGATCCGTGCAACTTCAGCTTCAGTAACCGAGGCACAGTTCACCTCATCAGCGCCGGCAGTACGCCGAACACGGTCATCACGTTCGATGAACTCGTGCGCAAAGAGAACTGCGTGTTGACGATTGATCAGCATTTCGTTTCGTCCGACTGTCGCGGTGCGGGCAAACCTTAAGTCGACAGACGAAACACTCTAAGTGGCACAGACTTCAGTCTGTGACTCGTTGAATCACAGGCTGAAGCCTGTGCCACGGATCGACATGAAACGAAAAGCGACTATCACTGTCGAAACAGAACGTCTCGTAGTGATCAGCGGTTCGCACGCAGCCGTCACAATGCTCTGGTGCGAAGCGTGTCAGGCCGAGGTCACGATGTTCGGTCTGGCTGAAGCATCAGTCCTCGCCGGGGTGAGCGATCGGGCGATTTTCCAGCTGGCTGAAACCGGAGCAATTCACTTCGTCGAGACTACGGAAGGGAAGGCGCTGTTTTGCGTCCGTTCTCTACGGCAACAAACCGAAGCGCGCGCAACGCGCCTACTAAACGAAGAAAGAAAGGATTAACCAATGAAGAGAATTTTTCTGTTATCACTCCTCGTCCTCGCATCCGCCTCTGCGGTTCTCGCGCAAGGATCGAACGATTACCACAAGTGGGACATCTACGCCGGCTATTCGCTGGGGCGAATGGAATCAAACGTGGATGCGGCCAGCTTTACGTCCGGCGGCGGAACTCAGACGTTCACCAACTTATGCAGCGCCGCGACCGGACAGGAGATTGGGCCGAACTCGCAAAAGTTTTTCTGCACGCGCCGGAACTTCAACGGCGTCGAAGGCTCAGTCACCCGCAACCTGAGCAAGTACGTTGGCCTGCAGGGCGACGTGTCCGGGCACTTCAAGAGCGAATCGTTCGTTGATGTCTTTAACCCGCCGGGCGCCACCCAAACTTTGGCGAACGACGAAAGACTCTGGCAATTCCTGGGCGGCCTTCAGATCAAGAACAACCGGCGCGATGCTCGCGTGAAGCCCTTTGCGCGCGCCCTCGTCGGATTTGCGCGCTACACAAATCGTCAGTCACAAACGATCGACATCTTTCCAGCTTTCAATTTCACAATTGAAGATCGTGAGACGAGCGCGGCGTTGAAGCTGGGCGGAGGACTAGACGTGCGGATCAGCAAGCGCGTCGATATTCGCGTCGTCCAGGTTGATTACAATCCGGTGTTTGCCGGCGATCGGAATCCGAAAAGCATTTCCGGCCCGTTCTCGACGGTGCGACTTAACGGAAGGACGGCCAACAACTTCACGATCGGATTTGGGATCGTGATTCACTGATGGCGCTGCCATATTCCCTCTCCCTTTGGGAGAGGGTGAGGGTGAGGGTCTTGGCACGCAAGAGAAGAAATGAGATTTTCCTCCTTGTCCGCCGCTAAAGCTTTCGCTCCCTCACCCCAGCCCTCTCCCTTTGGGAGAGGGGGCCGTATCCTACACCGTTTTGAAGCGCGCAACCTCGCCCGGCTTGCGCAGCATCTTGTTGACTTCACCAAGATGCATTTCTTCTTCAGCGATCATCTTTCGCGCATACTCTTCGAGAAACACTGAACGGTCACGCACCAGATCAAGCAATCGCTGGTAAAGCGCCAGCCCTTCTTTTTCGGCCGCGAGAGACTCCAGCAAAATGTCGTTGATGCCGTGGGCTTGCGTTTCGAGCAGTGCGCCAATTTTCAGCGAAGGATGCTCTCCCAAATGCGTAACCATCTCACCAGCTTCGTTGGCATGTTCCAAACACGTCGTGGCTTCGCCGCGCAGCCAACTGACGATCGGAATTCGGCTGTGGCCAAAGACCATCAGCGAGTAATGCGTATAGCGCACCACGCCCGCAAGTTCTGTCTCCAATATCTCGTTCAAGAGCGACACAACGGCCGCTTTATCGAAGTTTTGTTCTGCCATGGAAAGAATATAGATCGGGAAACGCCTAGAGTAAATTATGCGGCTGAAGTCACCGCGGCAATTTCGGAATCCACCGTCCTGCCGTTTGTTTGTATTCGTCGTATGAGTCGCCAAACTTTCGTCGCAGGGTGGGCTCCTCATACAACATCACAAACAGATTCGCGAGCACGAAGAAAATCGCTGCCTCGATCAGTACCGGCTGCGACACAAAGAAGATTGCTTCGCCTAACAGGATGGTTACCACGGCCACGTACATGGGATTACGCACGTACCGGTACAAGCCGCGCACCACCAGATGCTTCGGCGGATCGATTGGCGAGATGGTCCCGCGGCCCGACGCAAAGAAATCCCAGATGCACCATAGCAACAGGGCGGCGCCGGCGATGATCAGCGGCAGACCGACAAAGCGCAGCATCGGATAACGCGAGGCAGCGCCGGCGTCTTGCGACGATATCAGCCAATAAGGAATCAGAACCGCAACCGTGCCTGGTTGAAGAATCGTAAAGAAGATGCTGCGGAGTAAGAGCATTTCTGGGAATTACTTTTTCGCTCCGTAGCGACGGCGTTCGCGCTCAAGATCGAGTCGCTCAATTACAGCGTCGTGCTCGTACTCGCCCCAATCTTCACGGGGCACCAACCACATAATCTCGAATTCATTGCCATCTGTGTCTTTGCCGTAGAGCGATTTCGTCGCGCCGTGATCGCTCTCACCAATAAGCGCACTGAACTCGTCTAATGTCGCCCGCGCTTCAGCTAGATCGTCGATCGTCGGAACTTCCCAGGCGAGATGATAGAGACCCGGTGTCCCCAATGGTGGACGTGTTGGCGACGAGCTGCCAAACAAACCGAGATCGTGATGATTAGCAGAGCCCTTGGCGCGCATAAACGCCGCCTTGCCCGTCATTTCGGAAATGACTTCAAAGCCGAAGGCCCGGCGGTAGAAATCAACTGCACGATCCAAATCGCGGACGAAGAGTACGGCGTGATTAAGGCGAGTAATAGGAATCATAGCCGATCTTGATCCAGATTGGCGCCTGATTCAAGTGAGTACCGGGAGTTCCGGCTTGGGTGTGCTTAAGAAACGCCGACGATGCCGTTTTCGATGAGCTTCTTGATCATACGGACGCAGTCCGCTTCGCGGAAGGGACAGACGGAAAGAATCGAGGCGATGTCCCATTCGCCATTGATACGCGAGATGATGAAACCTTCCTGCGGCCCCAGGCGCTCGTGCTCAAGCTGTTCCAAACTCGCGAGCAGCTTCGGCACGGATTTGCGCGACAATCCATTCTGAAACGCCTGGCGCACGTAACGATTCTCTGCCTGTTCGCGCAGGCATTGCGCTTCAGCATTGTTGGGTTCGCGATCGAGCGCGCTATGAATGATCGCCAGCGCGTTGTCAACGCTATTGTCCTTCATCTCTTCGCGCGCAAGCTGAAGCAAATCGTCGACGCTTTGCGGAAGATTCAGTCCGGAGAGATCGGAAGGAACTTCGGAGGCCGATGCTTCTCCGTCAACTCTTATTGTGCCTTTTTCAACCAGATCGAACAGCAGCGCACAAGCATGAAACAGCGAGGTGTGCATGTTGTAGGCGATCTCGGCGAGCGTCATGTGCTTTTCGACGTGATACAGAATTTCGCGAATCTCTTTGCTTTCGTGCAGTGACTTGGTCCAGCCGCTGTTCAACTCAAAGAGGGTTCGATCCGATGGGATGACTTTGCGAAAGCGTGACCACTCATCCACGCGATAGATGCCGTCCATGATCACCGCCGTCGCTTCGACCTTAACGCGAATCAAATCGGCGGGCACGGGCTCGTTGTCAAAAAACTCAAACTCTGCTTCTTCCCAGATGAAGAGATCGTAAATGATCTCAAGCGTGCGGGTTCGCAAGGCTTCCATTACGTCATGTGTGGTGACGAATCCGCGCTCAGCGAGGATCAGTCCCAACTTGCCGCCAACCTGCCGCTGAATCTCCAACGATGACTGCAACTGGTCTTCAACGATCTTTCCGTAATGCAACAGGACCTGCCCGAGAAGTTCCTTCGGGTCATTGGACTTTGATCCAACAATCGCGCCACCCTCGAGGAAGATCTTCTTGACGATTGCGCCGCGAGCAATCTTCAACGTACCAGTCTTCCGGCCCACCTCCAGGAACTGGAGCAGGTCAGACACACTCATTGTCTTCAGGGTTCCGTGAATACTCATGTGGATTGCGTCCGGTTCGCGGGTCGGATTGAACCAGCGCTGGTGGGGGCAAGGGAAACTGAGACCAGTACCCTGTTAACAGATTACATTTTTGACGATGGCACTTTCAAGAGGTAAGTGAGCTGAAAATCAATTTTATTCATCGGGATATGCGACAAAAAATGTCAGTCCCTGGCACCGTCTAGCAGGCTACTGAGAAAGTTCCCTCTCCCTCTGGGAGAGGGTTAGGGTGAGGGCTTACGGGGCATCGTGTCAGAACCGAGAGCGGTAGCGACCGGATCAAGAAGTCCCGCTGGTTTCTAAAGTTCCTCCTGATCCGGTCGCTACCGCTCCCGGTTCTGACACGGAAGTGAGACCTGACCCCAACGGTTCTCTGGTTGATTAGTTAAGTATGTTATTACTCTCCCAGAGGGAGACGGAGTTTTTCAGTAGCCGAGTGGAGCTTGTTGGATTCAATTTTTGCAGTCAGTAAGGAGTCGTTACAGCGGCTTCAAAGCGCTGCGTGCCAACTTCTTCTTGAGATTGACGTAGCCTTGATCGCCCGCAACTAACTGGCCGAGGACTTTGCGAATGCCCCGATGCCCACGCGCGAACTCAATCATCCGATCCGTAAACGGCGCTCCCCAGAAATTCCCGTAGAAACGACGGCGCATTTGCGAGGCGCGCTTTAGCTCGGCGCCAAAGTCCTTGCGCCAAAGCGCTTCATACTTCAAAGGCTCGCCTGCCAGATAAGCATTGGCGAACAACTCAGCCGAACGAATCGCGTAGTAAATCCCTTCGCCCGTAACCGGATCGGCGAATCCCGCAGCGTCGCCCAGCAAGGCCCAGCCTTCGCCACATGCTTTTCGTGTGTCCCAAGTGCGCGGAGCGAGACCGGGAATCCGCGCCGCGTAACGTTCGGCCTGACGACGCAATTTGGTAACTTGCGTCTTGTTTGTGTGCGAGCGATCGTTCTTCCAAAGGCGCATCTTGATCCGGTCGCTACCGCTCCCGGTTCTGACACTCTCGTAATAACTCACCATGAAATCCCACAACAATCGGTCCAATGCATCGTGATCGAATGCGTCTTGGGTAGTCGCGATACCGAACGAGATGTGGTCTAGCCGCGGAAAGGCCCACGCGTATCCCACCCACTTGGGTAGGAAAGCGACCACGGTTGCGTCTTCGCCGGAACCAGTCAGGGGCGCGCGATAACCAAAAGCTACTTCCATCTCCGCCGGCGGCAACGGCCCCGCGAGTTTCTTTGCGATCGCGCTGTTGGCGCCGTCGGCGCCAACCATAAATTTGCTCGACAATTCTTCGCCGCCTTGCGTTCGAACAGTCCATCCATCATCTGTGCGTTTGAATCCACGCGCCGGAATTTTGTCGGCGAGTACTTCCGCGCCTGCCTTTCGCGCTCGCTCGCGCAGAAAACTATCGAAGGCGATGCGCGAATAAACTGCGAATGGCTCGTCGAGTTTCAAATGCAGATGCTTTCCTGAAGGCGAATACATATCGAGTTCATAGATTGTTCTGCCCACAGCTTCGAGCAGGTACGGCCAAGCCTTCAACGCTTTCGACGTGACCCCGCCACCACATGCCTTCGGCTCACCCGGCGGCCGGCCGTCAACCAGGGCTACACGAACGCCCGCATTCGCCAGACGCTCTGCCGCAAACGAGCCGGCAGGACCAGCGCCAACAATAATTACGTCGAACGACTTCATGCGCGCCCAATCATAACTGACTAACCTGCTGCACGAAACCGGTGCTAGAATCTGTTCATTCGATCAGATCGAACTCATCTCTTTTGGCCGCGGAGTTTCGACCTATGGCCAACACGTCAACATTAGTTTTCGCCGGCATCGCTCCACACCCACCGATTATGGTGCCGGAAGTCGGCCGCGACGCGATCGCTGAAGTGCGCAAGTCGATCGACGGCATGGCCGATCTAACGCAGCGTATTATCGACTCCAGGGCGGAAACTGTAATTTTGATTTCGCCGCACGCGCCGCTCGAGGCATCAGCGTTTGTCGCCTACGACGGGCCGCGACTGTTTGGCGACTTTGCGAATTTCCGCGCGCCGACGGCGACCGTGCACGCTCCCCTTGATGATGAATTGTTGATGGAGATCGCTCTGGCCGCGGAAGCACGAGATCTAATCACGTTACGAATAACCGGAACCGATTTGGATCACGGCACCGCCGTGCCACTCTACTTTCTGCAACGCAATGGTTGGACTGGAAAAGTTGTTTGCCTTGGTTACAGCTTTCTTTCCAACGAAGACCATCTTCGCTTTGGCAACTGCATTAAGACAGCGATCGAAAAGTTGAAGAAGCCAGTAGCCTTCGTCGCGAGCGGCGATCTCAGCCATCGCCTTAAGCCGGGCGCGCCAGCGGGATACAACCCTGAAGCGCATCGGTTTGATGAAGAAGTTGTGGCTTCGATTCGTAGCGGCGCGACTGATCGCATCATTAGCATAGATCAGGATCTGCGGCGGGCGGCCGGCGAATGTGGATATCGATCAATGCTGGTCGCGCTCGGCGTGATCCAGGATGCGAATCAATCAACCGAAGTTATTAGTTATGAAGCACCGTTTGGCGTTGGCTATCTGGTGGCGCAGCTCTTTTCCGAACCTGCTGAGGCAGCGAACGCGCTGAGTTCATCCGCTGACCGCGCATCGATGCAAACCCTGTCCGCCGAGGTTCGGAATGTTGCCTCAGCGATACCAGCGCTCGCCAGACAGACGATCGAAACCTTCGTCAACACGGGCTCAATGATCGAGGTCCCTGACGATCTTCCTGAAGAACTCAATGCCCGCGCCGGTTGTTTTGTCTCGATCAAAACGCATGACGGTCAGCTACGCGGTTGCATGGGCACAATCGAACCCGTCGCAGACACGCTGGCGGAAGAAATCATCGCGAATGCCATAAGTGCGGCCACCCGCGACCCGCGGTTCCAGCCCGTGCGTCCTGATGAACTTCCGCGCCTGAAATATTCAGTCGACGTTCTTTCCGCGCCTGAAGTTTGCACGATCGCAGATCTTGATCCGAACACTTACGGCGTCATCGTTGAGGATGAAAGAGGACTCGACCGTGGGCTCTTACTGCCGAATCTTGAAGGAATCAGAACCGCAACCGAGCAAGTAGAAATTGCTTCGCGAAAAGCCGGTATCACTTCGGGAACGCGGGTGAAAATCTCGCGCTTCCGCGCTGACAGATATTCCGAATAGGCCAGGTCAATCGGCGGTCCTTGCTACTTATCATCTGTGATGCTAGTGCTAAGACCGCGAGCGCAAGCACCGACCATGCGACGTGTTCTCAGACCATCCGTACTTCTCGTGTCCGTTTTGATTCTGTCCTTCGTTGTGACGGCCCAAACGCGCCCGCCGCAAACAGCCGCTGAGTACGACCGCGCGGCGATGAGGTTTAGATTGCCTCGCAAAAAGCTGGCATCACTCCTGGAATGCCGGTGAAGATCTCTCGCGCTGGTCGCGCAGACAGATTTCCGAACAGACGGCTCGAGAGCCCTCTGACCCGTACAATTTCATGCAAATTTCATTACTTGACAACTCATAGTCGAGTGCTAGAGTGTCCGCCCTAAGTTCGTCCATTCGGTAAAGCCCGATGAGACTTCGCCCCTGATGCGATTTTCGCGAATACTGATCCTCGCCCTGACTGCTTCTCTACTCTTTGCGGTAACGATTGCCGCGCAGGATCTCGACAACGTCACAATCAGCGGCAAGGTTACCGATCAAAATGGCGCAGTGATTCCGGGCGCCACCGTTACCGCTATCCTGGTAGCGACGAAAGTCGAACGCACGACAGTCACCGATGACAACGGCAATTACAAACTGATCCAGCTGCCACCGGGCATTTATTCTGTCAAAGCATCGTTTGCGAATTTTGCCCCCGAAGAAAAGAAGGATCTCACCACGATCGCTGCGCGGAACGTTCAGCTCGACTTTGTGATGAAGCCCGCCGGAGTCACGGTTGAGGCGGTCGTCGTCAGCACCGCCGAACCAACCCAGGTCGACACCACCCGCACGGTCGTCGGCGGCACCGTCACCACCCGCGAGATCGAAGCTTTGCCGAACGCGTCGCGCTCGCCATTGGAATTGATATTCACGTTAGGCGCGGTTGCGGAAGAACCGTTGTCGACGCGTGATCTGGCGGACGACAAAAATGCGCGGACGACTCCGGAAGAGGCCGGCAATTTTTCTTTATCTGGCGGCGCGGCATATTCAAACAACATTACCATCGACGGTTTGGACAACAACGACGATCGGTCCGCTAAAGAGCGGTTCACGCCGTCAATCGAAGCGATTGAAGAAGTTCAGCTCATTCGCAATCAGTTCGCTGCCGAATATGGCCGGGCTTCCGGAGGGCGCGTCAACCTGCGCACCCGCGGCGGTTCAAATAAGTTTCACGGGCGCGGCTTTTATTTCTTCCGAGATGAATCGCTGGATGCGAACACCTGGAAAAACAACCTGCTCGGTATTAAGCGCCTGCCGCTTCAGGAGCACGATCCGGGTTTCACCTTTAGCGGACCTGTCGAGCTTGGGAAGCTCTATCGTGGTCGCGACCGCACGTTCTTCTTCACCGCTTATGAGTACGACACCTTTCTCGAATCGACCGTGATCGACACGCTGGTGCCGGTCGATCAGAACCCGCTGTTCACAATTCCCGCGCCGACAGATCTCGCTTCGAAACGAAACGAGAATCCTTCAGCGCCTGCATTGAAAGCCATCAACGGAATTGCTCCATTTATCTCGTCGGTCAGTACGCCCCAGCGCAATCACATTTTGACTGCCCGCATCGATGATAAGTTCACCGACATGCACAACGGATCGTTTCTGTTGCAGTGGGGGCGGCTGAACAACCTGCGGCAGTTCGGCGGCGGTGATCGTCTGGCCGAAGCGATCGTCGGCAAGACGCGCAACACTGATGCGATCTCGTACTCAGATAATTACGTGATCTCGTCGAGGGCTGTCGCGCAAACTCGCTTTCAATTTTCGCGCTTGACGCCGGCGGTCGAGGCCATGGGTGGTGCGACCAAGCCCGTCATCCTGATCTCAATCAAGGATTCACTCGCACTGAATTCGGGAACGTTGATCGCGGGGACTTCGACGATCGGGGCAACGGATCGCCGCGAAAACCGATTTCAATTTCAGGAGATCTTCGCGTACGAGAAGGGTCGGCACTCACTAAAATTCGGCGGTGATATCCAGCGCATCAAATCGACGTTCATCGATCTCTCTGACGCGACCGGCACGTGGAGCTTCGACAGCGCGGGGGATTTTCTCGCGAACCTCCCGAGCCGCTTTCGGCAGAACTTCTTAACTACGTCGACTCAGCGAAACACTTACGCCGGCATCTTTGCGCAGGATGAGTGGCGACTGAAGCGCAATCTGATGTTGAGCTATGGATTGCGTTACGAGGATGAAACGATTGTCAGTGACTTGAATAACTTCGGACCGCGGATCGCGTTTGCCTACGATCCTTTCAAGAGCGGCAAGACGGTGATTCGCGGCGGCGCGGGCATTTTCTACAATCGCGCGCTGCTGCGCACCATCGATGACTTCACTACGGGCGCACAACAACTGTTTTTCGACACTGATGTGCTGACCGATCCGGCAACCGGCAAAGTGATGACGGATCCTCAGCGTCGCGCATTCATTGCAGGAAGCCTGAAGTTTCCGCAGACGCTGACGGCTGATTCGTCGATCGTGAAACAATTCGGTGTGCGCAACACGGGCACGTCTGGCGGAGGAGGATTGCTGCGCCGTCTGGATCCATCGCTGCGCATTCCGGAAAGCTATCAAGCGAATGTCGGGTTCGAACGACAGATTCAGAAGAGCTTTGTCGTTGAAGTTAACTACACATGGAATCGCGGCCTGCACCTGTGGCGCGAATTCAATGTGAACGCGCCGGTGCTGCCGAAGGGCTACAAGAGCTTCACCGATTATTTGGTGGCGCAGGACTTCGTGAATTTTCTTTCGAAGCCGGGCGGCGTGCGTCCGATTCTCAACACCACGACCGCAGGCGATTTAGTGCGATTCGTTTTGAATCCACCCGATCCGGCGAACCCGAACTCAGTCATCCGCGTCGTCGAGTTTGGCGTTCCTGTATCACTCGTCAATCTCAACGCCTTCACTTCGACCACATCCGTCACGCCCGCGCTCGCTGCCTTGAATTCGCTGCGCCCGGATCCTTCGAAAGGCGAAGTCGAGCAACTGATTCCGGTCGGCAACAGTTATTATCATGGCCTCACGTTTGAGGTTCGCAACCGG
>DATLVM010000421.1:0-5785 GCA_035577445.1 Pyrinomonadaceae bacterium | reverse complement strand
TCGCGATTCCGAAGAAGGTTGAAGCTGCGGCGGGCGCGCCCAAGCCGGCAATCGATCTAAGCGCCGGAACTTCCAAGTACAACGCAACGCTGGCGGTGCAAGGTCAGAGCATTCCAATTACGACCAACACTGAAATCAAAGAGGACGGCGCAAACTGGATCGCTACTGAAACTGCCGAGTCACCCGCCTTCGGCAAGATCGTGGACGTGGCGACGATTGAAAAGGGCACGTTAGTCCTGAAGCATCGCTCAATCAGTCAGCAGGGAGTCACGATCGAACTCGACTTCAAAGACAACAAAGCATCGGGCACGATGACGCAGAGTGGTCAATCGAAACCAATCATGGTCGACGTGGGCGGAATTGTCTTCGCCGATGGCGGCGGCGCTTTTGATGTGCTGGCGCGTTTGCCCCTGGGCGCCGATTATGCGACGACGTTTCGCAACTTCGACGTGCAGAAACAGAAACCGCAGATTCGCCAACTTAAGGTCGTCGGTTCCGAAAGCATAACCGTTCCGGCGGGCACTTTTGAAGCTTACAAAGTCGAATCAACCTCGGCAGACGATGATGCAGACAAACAAACGATCTGGATTGCCAAGGACTCGCATAAGGTGGTAAAGATCAGCGCGATTCTGCCGAGTCTCGGCGGCGCAGTGCTTACTTCACAGCTCGTGCCGTAATTGCTAACCCAAACTGGAAGGCAGCCATCGATTGAAGATCTTTGGCTGCCTTTCTGGTATCGAACTAGCGTCAAGTCTAAAAAATTAAGCCGCCTTGCGCTTGCCTGCGAGGCTCTTCTTCAAAGCAGCCATGAGGTCGATGACCTTGCCCTCTTCACGCTTCGGCGCTTCAACTTCGACAATGTCTTTATGCTGCTTTCGCTTCTTCGCAACCAGCTTCAAAAGTTTTTCAGTCTGTTCATCTTTTAGTTCCTTCAGCGAAAGCTGCTTGGCTGAGTGTCTCTCGATCAACCTCTCAAACTTCTTCACGGTTGCCGCCGGCACTTTCTTTTTCTCGGGCAAGTCGACTTCCTTCGGCGAGCGAATCTCATCAGCAAAGCGCATCGTCTCGGCACGCAGGATTCCGTTCTCAGGAAAGATCGAGACCAGGTATTCCTTGCCGCGCATGACGAAAGTCGCAATGCCGGCCAGGTCTTCCTTATTCATTGTCTCGGCCAGGAGCTTGTAGGCTTTTTCCGATCCTTCACTGGGCGCGAGGAAATATGACCGATCGAAATAGAGCGGAGGGATCTTCTCGAGCGGAACGAAGCGGCGCAGATCGATGTCGCGACTTTGTTCAGGCGCCAGCCGTTCCAGTTCTTCATCCGTCACGACTACGTAGCGGTCTTTGTCGATCTCATAACCGCGCACCATGTCTTCATCGTCGAGTTCCTTCCCGCTCTTCTGCGAGAAGTAGCGTCGTGAAAGTGGTTCGCCGTCAGGGCTCAACATCCGCAACGGCGCGCGATTCGTGCGATTACCGGGATAGAGATCGACGGGCACGCTCACGAGGCCAAACGTCAGCGTCCCCGACCAGAACGGCCGCGCCGCGCGCGCGTTATTCTCGTCATCGTTCGAGCGTCGTTTCCGTGTTGCCTTCTTTCTAGCCATTTAAGAACGCCCTCCCTCACGGTCGGGCTACTGCCCCCTTTCCTTTCGCTTCCCTCACGCTGCCTTCTTCTGTTTCTTCAAATGCTCGATGCTCTTCGACAGAACCTTGTCGAGCGACGTCGTTTTCTTCTTCGACTTCACCAGATGCAGCCGAGGCTTGTGCCCCTTGGCCTTCTTCTCGACGAATTCCATCACGCGCTCGCGATACTGATCCTTGAATTGCTTTGGATCGAATTCACCCTTCAGCAACTCGACGAGTTGTTTCGCCATGCTTAGTTCTTTCTTGTCCGATGCGCGTCCGCCAGGTCGCGGCAGATCCTTCGCCGACAGAACTTCCTCCGCATGTCGCAGGGTGTCCAGCATCAGATAATCGCCGTCAGCGCGCAACGCGCCGACGTAAGGCTGTTTGCGCATGACCCAGCGCGCGACACCCTCGCGTTCCTTATTCTTCAGGGCTTCAGCCAAAGCGAAGTACGCGGCCTGATCGCCGTCGGGGCCGAGGTAATACGGCCGATCATAATACTCAGGAGGAATCGCTTGCGGCGGCAGGAACTGGGTGATCTCAATTTCGCGCGAAGCTTCCGGCTCGAGTTTCTCCAGCTCTTCTTCATCGAGGATCACGAACGTGCCAGGTTCAACCTCAAAGCCCTTTTGAATTTCTTCGTGCGGAACCTCTTTGCCTTTGTCGGGTTCGACCATGTGCTGCTTCACGCGGGTTTTGGACTTCTCATCCAGAATATGAAACCGCACAGTTTGATCCTTCACCGCCGCATACAGCTTCACCGGCACCTTCGTCGAATTCAGTTTCAGCTCGCCTTTCCAGATTGCTCGCGCTGCCATATCAACTCTCAATCGTCACGCAACCGGGACAAAAGATTTCCGCCATGATGGTCGTCTCAACGCACATGGGACAGAGCGGTCCGTCGCACGCGACGCAACGGAATTCCGTTTGAATTACATACGCGTGACCGCATGCCGGACAGATTTCACTGCCCTCATCCAGCCACCACGGCGGATTCCGTTTAGTTTTGCCCACCGCGAAAACTTTTAGGCATTTTCAGTTCCACAGAGGAACGGTCTTGCGCCCGAAACCGTCGGCTGCTACGGAGTGATTTGGATCTGAATTAAGGACGGGCGATCTCACGCTCGCGCCGAACGATAGGCGACGCGGATTGATCGCATAAAAGCAGTTTTTCCAATCGATCAAAATCAATTGGATTTAGCGGGGTAGCGAGTCAGGTTTCTTTGTTTACTTGTAGCGGTATGTGATGCGGCCTCTGCTCAAATCATAGGGTGACATTTCAACACTGACGCGATCACCCACCAAAATGCGGATGCGGTGCTTGCGCATTTTGCCCGAGATAGCCGCCAGGACTACATGGGCGCTGTTGTCGAGCTTAACCTTAAAGAACGCGTTGGGCTGCTTGTCGATAATCGTGCCTTCAGCGGGAATCAAATCATCTCTTGCCAATTAGAGTCTCCTTCTTATCCTGTTTTCAGTCTTAATAACAGTTTGCCTAAGCCTTACCAATCTAAACCAGCTTCAACAGCAATACCAGCAGCGGTACTCCCACCGCGACAGATACGATTAGATGTAACCAACTCAGAGCCAGCCGGCCGCAATTTGAACACTTCATCATCCAAAGCGGCAGGACGGTCCCGCAGTGTGAACATGACCAAATTATCTTAGACAAACATCCATCCATTCAGCGCGGGGAACCGGCAACGAGATCTTGAAGCATCCCGTTCATTGGTGGTTGTCGGCACGCGCGGCCATTATCTTTACTTTTTTCAGTTCGGTTCGACCTAATCCGAAATACATCGCCATCTCAACAATTTGATTTCCGTTGACAAAGTCTTTGGGGTCCGCGCAGAACTTTTCCATCCCCGGTCGAAACTCGCGGCAGGTCATTCCCTTTCGGATATCCAGACCGACAGAGCATTTCCCGTCCTTGGTATAGTTCAAACAAAATTCGCAGATCGCCATTTCGCTTCAGTCCTTTGTGCCTGCTCCTGCTTCGGCCCCGTTGAGAATGAGAGCCATATCTTCGTGCTGCAAGGCGATGCCGCGCCGCATGGTTCTGGAAGATTTCTCGACCAACCAGAAGTAGACGGGCCGATCGTTTTCGACTTGACCGACCTGCTTGAGCGCGTGCTCGTCAAAAATCGTCGGACTGAAAACCAACATTTCCACGTTGAAGGCGCGCACATCCGCCGCTTCGCGCACACTGGAAAAGAGCGGGACTCGAAAGCGCTGTGGTTCCTTGATTGCAAACCAGTCACCGTTGGCGCGTTTCATTCCGTATAAACTCATCTTTAGAAACCTTCCGCACGAACAATCACGAGAGACTCTTGGGTGGAGGCGGCGAGGTGATGTGCATCTCGCTGCCACGGTCATACTGCATGGATGTCGAAAGAATCAGAAGTGCGCCGATGAAGGCTATGACACCTAAGGTTATGGCCCACCATAGATGAGCTTTGCCGCCTTGCAGATCCGCCACGCCGGCGGTGTTCTTGAACGTAACGAACGCGTAGAACTGCCAAAGGGCAGCGAGCGCGATGACGACAACTCCACTCGCCTTCCAGAAAATACTTTTGCGGCCTATCTCATTGGTCATGCTTTGCCTCGAATTCTCCATCGCGACGGCGGCGCTCGCGGTCACCCTCGACAGCGATCAGGCCGGCGGTGAAACTCTTAATGGCGCGCCACTCAACATCGAACACCTCGAATGAATTGAGCACCCCTGCTTTGCTCATCAACTCTTGTACGCGTTCATTAAGCAGGACGAGCTTAAAGCAACCGCCCTTTTGTTTTGTGGCGGAAGCGGCGGAGATGATTTCCGCCATGCCTCGGGAATCAATCGAACGAACCCGCTGAAGATTCAGGAGGATCTGATCCTGGCCTTCATCCAGCAAACCCTGAACTGCTTTCGATAACGGAACGGCGCTCGCGCCGAATCTCAGACCAATACGAATTTGAGCGTCGACATCGAGAATGCTTACGTTGCCGCTCCGGCGTTCTTGAATTCCAATGTATGTCATCGCTCTCGGACCGATAGGGCGAACCCATTCGGACACGCGATCGCCTGAAAAAGTTTGAGCTGTTGTTTCAGGTGATCTGGCGAATTCCAGAAGAGCTGAGGATGGAGTTAGCTGGACTCTATCTCTCGTAACACTACAGGCCTGAGTTATATATGTCAAACACGAAATATATTACGTGAATTAATATTAGACATATGCAAGACATAGGTGTATGCTTTCAGCCGTTAGTAGAAAAGGTGCAATGATCAGAGTTCAAATCGATCAGTTACTCAAGGCGCGCGGCAGATCTTTTTATTGGCTGGCCAAGGAAACTGGTGTCAGTCACACAACGCTTTGGCGTTTGAAGAAGGACAAAGCTCAGGGGATTACTTTTAATACCCTCGAGGCGATCTGCCGAACCCTCAAGTGTCAACCCGGCGACGTTTTGAGAGTGGCGCGTAACAAAACTGCCAAATCCCCTCGTTAGGATCGATCATTCCCCTAAAGACTCAGTGGATGCCGGCGCATCACTGACGATTTCGCACAGGTTTCGCCGGAGCGTTCACTAGTTAACTGCAACGTAGGAGTGGAATCGTGAAAGTCCTATTGATAAATCCTGAGTTTCCCGACACATATTGGAGTTTTCGCCACGCATTGCCGTTCGAGGGCAAGCGCTGCGCTTTTCCGCCGTTGGGCTTGCTCACTGTTTCTGCGTTGCTGCCGGATTCATGGGAGCGCCAACTCGTCGATCTGAATGTCCGCAAGTTAACCACCGCCGACATCGATTGGGCCGACATGGTCTTCGCGACGGCCATGCTGGTGCAGAAGGATTCCTTGAAGGAAGTCGTGACCCGCTGTAAGGCGCGCGGCAAGCGAGTCGTTCTGGGCGGACCCTATGTAACGACGACGATCGAAGATTTGCCCGACGCTGACCACATATTTCTCGGCGAAGCTGAAACGACGCTGCCGCAATTCATCGACGACCTGGCGCGCGGCGAGGCAAAACGATCCTATAAGGCGGCGGAGCGGCCGCCGCTCTCCACCACACCGCTGGCGCATTTTCATCTCGCCGATCTGAAGCGCTACAGCGCCATGTCGGTTCAGTACTCCCGCGGCTGTCCATTCTCGTGCGAGTTCTGCGACATCATTGAGATCTA
>DATLVM010000420.1:0-5454 GCA_035577445.1 Pyrinomonadaceae bacterium | reverse complement strand
CACGGCAGAAAAACTGCGCACGCAATTGAGCGAGGTGCTGGATCGAGAAGCCGAAGTGAAGATTCGTTTGCAGGAATTGGATCTCGAGCTAAAACCGGAAAACATCGAACGTCACTTCGCTGGAGTTGGCTCGGTGCATCCGGAAGAGTTGCGCGAGTCGCGCCGAAAGCAGTTACAGATCGAAAAGGATCGTCTGCTGGCTCAGCTTGATCGGTTCGCGACCAGTCGCTTGCGTCTCGAATCGGCGATCACTAGTGCCGACGCAAAGGCTTATCAGCAAAGCGCCTTGGGAGCGGCAACCTTGCAGCGTGATCCAAACCGCAGCACACGGTTGCGGAATGCCACGCGTGTGTTGATCGGGGGTGTCGTTCTGATGCTCGTTCTCGGCAGTCTGGTTCTGCGCGTGGCCATGCGCCGCGGACATAAGCTCTAGGCGGATTCATTCCCTCCTGTAAAAACTGACAGTTATCAACGAGGTTAGCTGCCGATAACATTCGCAGCGCCCGATCTATTTTCAAAAGAGGAAGGTGACAAAGATGAAACTAAGCAGCAAACTTCTGGTTATGCTGGCCGCCACATCAATGCTTCTGTTGTGGTGTGTGTCAGCCAGTGCGCAGGATGTTAAATATAACTTTCTGCCGGGAACTGATTTTTCGAAGTACAAAACCTACAAGTGGGTCCGGATACCGAAGGTCGAGTATCCCAATCAAATTCTCGACGGGCAGATTATGCAATCCATCGATGCACAATTGGGATTGAAAGGTTTGACCAAGACTGAAGGCGAAAGCGCCGATCTCTACGTCTGCTATCAGGCTGCGGTGAACCAGGAAAAGCAATGGAACTCGTACAGTACTGACATGGGCGGAGGCTGGGGCTATGGTCGTTGGGGCGGCTGGGGCGGCGGCTATGGTGGCGGCATGTCAACCACGACCACAACCAGCGAGACAATCAATATCGGGACCATCAATCTCGACATGTATGACGTGGCCGCGAAGAACCAAGTTTGGCGTGGCGCCGCGAGTAAGACGCTCGGCTCAGGCAAGAATCCGGAGAAGGTCCAAAAGAACCTGGACAAGGCGATGGCAAAGATGTTGAAGAACTATCCGCCGCCGGTGAAGAAGTAAGTGTGCTGAAGGGCGTCGCCGAAAAGTCTCCGGCTATACCGGCTGATGTGTGGAAGGCCTTTGGCCTTCCCGCAAGACTGCTCTCTCGATTTGGGCTACGCCCAACATGTTAGGGCGAAGCCCCAAATTCACTGCGAACCGGAACGGAAATGCAGAGCGCTTCCGCACATCAGGCGGCAGCGCCGCCTGCGTGAGTCACTTTTTAAGCAAAGCCATGTTGCAGCCGGGCGCGCCAACTTGTCTGCATCCGGGAGCCGTATGAAAGCCATATTGATTCTGTTTGGCTGCTTAGGCTTTGTGTGCCTATCCACTGGCGTTACATCGCTAACGCACGGACAGCGCTCGCACGAACAATTCATTGCGCTCGCGCAAATGCCTGCGGTCAATGGGGCCGTGATGGTCGGGCCGGGTGCAACGGCAAACATCAACATCTACCTCGATAGTTATTCGACCGACGAGGAAGTCAGCTTGATGGCTGCGAAGTTCACCAAGGGTGGACATAAGGCCCTGAGGTCAGCGTTTGAGAAGACGTCGCTAAAGGGCCGGATCGCGATGAGCGACCGCAACGGCTATTACGAGCTTAAGCTCGTTCGTTCTAATCCAACTGAAAACGGACGGCGCGTTTTCGCTGTGGGCGAACGGGCCATGCGTTTTCTCGACGGATATTACTCGGGCCGATCTAAACTCGACGAATTTGGGATTCTGCAACTCGAGTTGCACACTGAGAATGGCATCGAGCAAGGAACCGGCACTCTATTTCACGCGGTTCGGATCAAGACCTTAAGTGGCGACAGAATCGTCCTGGACGACCACGGCATACAACCGGTTCGCCTGAGAGTGAGAAAACCGTAAGCCGACTGAAATTCAACTTAAGAGCTAGTGAACCGATCCGAGTAAGCGCCTAAGCTTCATCCGAGCCCGATGGAGTTGTGACTTGGAAGTCCCTACCGAGCAGCCCAGCAGGCGGGCGATCTCCTCGTGTTTATAACCCTCGATATCAAAGAGGACCAACACGGATCTGCACCCGGGTGACAACTGCGCCAAGGCTGAATTCAATATCATTCGATCAGCAAGTTGCACAGCATTCGACTGTCCGTGACGTAACGTGATCGCATCTTCGACGTCGAGAGTGTCGGTTATTTGCAGTTCTTTGCGGGCTGCCCACCGGCGAAAGTGCATCAACACCAAATTAACCGTAAGGCGATGCAACCAGGTAGTAAAGCGGCTCTCGCCGCGGAACAACTGGACCTTGCGCAGCAGGTGGATGAACACTTCCTGCGTCAGGTCTTCGGCATCCTCGGGATTTCGCGTCATGCGCAAACACAGGGCGTAGACTCGCAGGCTGTGATGCCGATACAAGTCAGCGACGGCGTCAGTTGCGCCGGTCGCCGCGGCCCGCGCCAGGGCGTAATCCGTATCATTCAGATGTTTGTTCGCTGGCGCGAGGAACGAATGCCGCGGCAAAAGACCGGCGGTCACCGGTTGGGTCACTTGAATGGCTGACAATCCTTTCATAAGCGTCCGCTCTTGCTGAACAACTCGCATTGCATGCTGATCCGCCGGCTTAACTCGACTATTGCATCCAGATCTTTCCGCGCTTTCAACGACTCAACTACAAAAAGCACGCGGCCGGTCGGTAGTGGCCTTTGCACCGCGTCGGTAATCAGGGCCGAGAGCGCGTAAATTGACAGCTTCAATTGTGGGCGATCGTTCGCGAGCTCCAGCTCTCGCATAACGTCTGTAGGTTCGGAAGGCGGCAGTCCCAGGCCGTCGCGAAGCCGCTTCGCGCGTTTCCTTATCTCTTCCGTTTCGACGCCAATCGCTTTGAGATCGAGTTCCTCAGATTGAAAAGCGCGGGCCAGATATGCGGCAGCAGCTTTGAGGTAGTTAAGATCATCTGTGAGCTGCGCTCGACCTGATTCAGACTCGTCCCATGGCGGCTCGTCTGCAGTATTCGCGGGCGGCAGCCCCGAACCGGGCATGGAATAACCATGCTCGCACCACTTACGCTCGGTTCCCTCAGCTCTCTCACACGCTTTCCGCCTCTCCGCAGCAGTCGGAACCTGCGCCTTTGCTAATGGAACGGTACCCATCCCAATGAGCATTGCTGCCAGGAGCGAGAGGCCTGTTTGCGTGGTGGATCTCATGCGCACATTTCCGGAGATTTCCCAGCGAATGTATTGCAGGAATAGGAGCGCAGGACACTGTCACTTTTGACAGTTACTGCCGGTGGGACGCGTCGTTACCATTCATCCACAGGCGAGCACCGATCCATGCATACGGGCTTTCCGCTATGGAGGACATGATGACGACTAATTATCGTTCGAAACCAGCGAGAGTTGCGGGCCTTACTCTAATTGTAATGGCCTTTTTATTGATTGCGGCCCACTCGCTGTCAGCGCAGGCACAGGAACCGCAAAAGCCCGCGCCTCCTTCTCCTGAAGTGCAACAACTCAAAGATCGACTTCAGCAGCTTGAAGCAACTGTCGATGAACTAAAAAACCAGCTCAAGTCCCTCGAGGACGCGAAGAAAACTAACAACGGCGCGACCGGTGAAAAGGTTGGGTCATCGGCAAACACAACCTCGCCGTCCACGAACCCGGAGACGGCTGCGAAGCCTTCCGATGAGCCGAAAGGCGAGAGCTCTTTCACAGTTTACGGATTTGCGATGCTCGACGCCGGGTACCAATTCAAGCAGGCCGACCCTAATTGGTTCGACACCGTTCGGCCGGTGAAGCTACCGGCGTTTAGAGATCAATTCGCGCCGGGCGGAAATTTCTTTTCCAGCGTTCGCCAGTCTCGCCTCGGTGTTAAGTCGTCAACGCCAACCAAGTACGGCGAGCTAAAAACCACCTTTGAATTCGAGTTGTTCGGCACTGGCGCCGATGCCGGTCAAACCACTTTTCGCTTGCGACATGCTTACGGCGAATTGGGATTTGTCGGCGCCGGTCAAACCTGGAGCACCTTCGTGGACCCCGATGTGTTCCCGAATACGAACGAATACTGGGGCCCTAACGGCATTCCCTGGTTTCGCAACGTACAGGTTCGCTTTATGCCCCTCAAAGGAAAGAACTCGGTCACGATTGCCCTCGAGCGTCCGGGCGCAAGCGCGGACTTGGGCAAGGCGGCTGATCGCATCGAGCTGACGGGTGTGAAGCCAAGGTTCCCGCTTCCCGATCTCACGGCCAATGTGCGCTTCGACAGAGACTGGGGTCACTTCCAGGCCTCGGGTGTGGTGCGAGAGATCAAGTGGGTGGACACCGTTAACGACGCCTTCGATCTAGGTGGCAGTGCTGTCGGAGCCGGCCTGAGTCTCAATACAGGTTTGAACTTCGGCAAAAAAGACGTCGGCAAGTTTTCATTTACTTACGGCCAGGGCATTCAGAACTACATGAATGACGCTCCCGTTGATGTCGGGATTGCCTTAACGCATTCAACCAATCCGCGCATTCCGATCAAGGGCGTGGCTTTACCGATGTGGGCAGTCATGGCGTATCTCGATCACACGTGGAACAAGCGCTTCAGCAGCTCGATCGGATACTCGATGCTCGACATCTCGAACTCTGACGGGCAGACACCGGATGCTTTCCGTCGCGGTCACTACGCCTCGGGCAATCTGCTGTTTTATCCAGTCGACAACGCAATGGTCGGCGCCGAGTTGATTTGGGGAAGAAGAGAAAACTTCCTCGACGGTTTCAAATCTGACGACGTGCATCTTCAGTTTTCGTTCAAATACAACTTCAAGAAGGAATTCAAGTTTTGAAAAGGGTCGCCGCTCAACCTGGACATCGCGCCGGCGAAAAATGATTGATGCGCCGGACTTAGGAGGCTTCAAAAATGGAAAGAAAAACATTCCGAGGAAAAGGCGCCCGCGTACTAGCGCGCAGCGTGGTCGCGATTACTTGCGCAGGTATGCTGCTGGCGGGAAGCCCTTTAGTACAAGCGTCGCGCCTTCCGCAGCAACCCGCCACGGCCGAGCAAACCGTGAAGATTCCGAACGATCAGCTCGACGCTCTGGTCGCGCCAATCGCGCTCTATCCCGACAACTTATTGAGCCAGACGCTCGTGGCTTCAACCTATCCGCTCGAACTTGTTCAGCTCCAACAGTGGCTCGACAAACACAAGGATCTTGCTAAGGACCAAAAGAAGCTGGCGGACAAGGTCGCGAAAGAACCGTGGGACCCGAGCATTCAAGCGATGGCCGCTTTGCCTGACCTGGTCAAACGCCTGTCTGACGACATTCAATGGACCACCGATCTTGGTAATGCGTTTCTGGCTCAACAGAGCGACGTGATGGACGCCATCCAACGCATGCGCTCGGTGGCCAAAA
>DATLVM010000419.1:0-9021 GCA_035577445.1 Pyrinomonadaceae bacterium | reverse complement strand
GACGGAGGAGCTGCATTACTCGGATACCCCACCAATTCAGATCAATTTCGTACCAGGCTAATCCATGCCGCGCCGAGGTTGGGTGCGCATGATGGTTGTTATGCCAGCCTTCACCGAAGGTCAGCAGTGCCACCCACCAGTTGTTCTTTGAATCATCGCCCGTCAAGAATCGGCGTCTGCCCCACATGTGCGTAGCCGAGTTGACCAACCAGGTAGCATGCAGGTTGAAGGCGACGCGAAAGAAAATTCCCCACATCACATATGGCCAGCCGCCCAGAACCAGCAGGCCCACCGCGAGAAAAACCAACGGCACCCAATAGAGTCGATTAAGCCAAACGTGAAAGGGGTCTTTCACCAGGTCAGGGGCATAGTGTTCGATTACGGACCGCTCATGGTGCAGGGCCGGAGCCATGAGCATCCAGCCAATGTGTGACCACCAGCCCCCATCACGGGGCGTATGCGGATCGCCTGGAACATCTGTGTGCGCGTGATGCATGCGGTGCGTCACCACCCAAAGTATGTGTCCGCCTTCAAGTGCCAGCGAGCCACAAAAGGTCAGAAAATACTCGACTAACTTAGGCGTCTTGAAGCTGCGATGCGTCAAGAGTCTGTGAAAACCCATTCCCGCGCCTAAGCTTGCGGAAATCCACCACAAGGCGACCGCGACAACCAATGCTTTCCAATCGAACATGAATAGCGCTACTACTGCGCCAAGATGGAACATTCCAACAAAAATGGCGGTGTGCCAGTGAATGCGGTTCCTTCGTTCCGTAATCATTATTCCGTCGCCCATTCCAACTCCTCAGTTTTCATTTTCGCGTGCCAGATCTTTCACTCGTCGCTGATTCTCCATCACGATAAGCCACGGAATGCGTGTTGTCCGTGCGACAACACACATACGCGAATGCTGGCTTATTTGACTCCCCTAAGACCGCTTCATGTCATAAGCGGTTTACCGCACAGACGTCTCAAAGTTTTCACTCTAAGATTCAATCGGGTAACTAATTGAATACGACGATTGGATTATCAACAAACGGAGGGAATTTGGCTCAGAGAAAACAACGCATGAAAATCCTCGCCGTGATTGGCTTGCCGGCCCTGGCTGCGATTGCTGCCTGGCAATTCTATTTGTTCGCGACCTTCAGAGACGCCAGCGGCGCTGTGGATGTGCAAGGAGGAACGCTTCATTTGTGGTTGGCGATTGTCATCACCATGCTTGTTTGCGCGGGCGGGATCTTTCTCTTCTCAAAGTTGCTGCGCTATGACAAACGAAATGAGATGCACATCACCTCGGGTCAACAAACAGGCGCGACCGGGTTTAGGAAAGACTTACTGTGAGCAATCTCTATGGAATGCGGCGCGCGAACGGCGACTGGTTTTCGTTTGAGGATGATGGCCGGTTCCTGGTGCCAATATTTCACAGCAACCACGACGCCTTTATGGCGCGCCTGCGAACCGTTGAGATGCTCGTCTTCTCGCCGATTGCCCTGGATGTTCGGTTGGTCAACGAAATTGCGGATGGCCGAACTGATGTCGAGTTCTCCATGGTAGACAATCCATTCGCGAGTCTTAAACGCGGCGATACCTTATCACCCGCACAAGTTTTGTCGTTCCTAACTAGTGAGGGCCCTCAACGCCGATGGAAATGGCTGGCCCGGCCCTGGTCGTGAGGTTTTACACACATTGAAGACATCAACGAGCACCATAAACGCAACGCAATTCGGAGAGTTATGTGACCGGGTCTGGAGTGACCGAGCCTCGCTGCTGAGAGGAAGCGGCAAGTTGAGCGGGGAAGCTACTCTGGCGCGAGCCGTGTTCTGGCGTCTCTGTAACGCAGGGATCAAAACCAAAGGGTGCGCGGACACAGACGGTTCGGTGCCGGAGCTGCTCGCTTATCAGTCGGTCATCAACCAGATGTTAAAAACGAGTTCGCGCCCCGCCTTTGACAGTGCCCCGATCTTAGACGGGCTGATTGGCCGCTATCAAAACGAAGCTGCCGAAGGCGGATAAGCTCAAACAGAAATTACAAAAAAGTGGGGATCTGAAAAGGCCGGCGGCGGGGTTCGATTGCGTCCCTGGTTACCACTTCCACGCAAACGAAAAAAGTAGCAACGATACTCTTCGCCCGTGGCTCTTCGCTGGTTCTTATCGCGGCCAGAAATTCTTCAACCGCTCTTCGAGAAGGTGAAAAGGAATGTAGTCGGCGTGCCGGCCGGCATTGCGGAGTTCTTCAACCATGCGCATCGCCCCTTCGGAGTTGAAGCTATGCACCATGATCGACGCGGAACGCTGCAATTCAGGATTTGCAGCGAGGAACGAAGCGATCGCATAACCGGTATTTTCATCGTCAGTAGTATCAGAACCGTAATGCTCCGGCATCAGGTCGTGATCCAAAAAGATCGAATCGTACACGCGGGTCTTGAGGAACTCCCTCGCTTGCGGCACATCACAGGCGACGTCGATCAGATCACCTTTGAATCGCTTCGCAAACCATTCGCAGCGACGCTCATCATCTTCGAGCAGAAAAATACGGATGGGATGGCGCCCGGAATGTGCGCCCGCAATTCCCAGCCTATGTTTTAGACGTTCTACTAAACTCATTGAATTTCAGAGGCGTGGCAGGACTCACAACTAAACTAATAATAGCTCAACGCGCGTATCTTAGGATTAATCCAGCGCTGCCAACCGCCCAACCGTTCTTCTTATCGATAAATAATGCGTACAGATTTTGTTTAGTACCGCTTTCTTGCTCGACCCAGGTGCGGCCGCGATCGCCGGAACGCAGGATGATGCCTCCGCGGCCGACGATCAAACCTTCGTCTTCGTTAATGAATTGCACGCTCAGAAGAGTTGCTCGCGCCGGTGATTCAACCTGGCTCCAGGTTCTGCCGCTATCTTCGGTGCGGAGAATGGTGCCGCGCTCGCCGACGACCCAGCCTTGTCTCTCATTGCGAAAGTCGACGTGATAGAGAGTCGCGTCAGTGTCGGATTTCTGCTTCACCCACGTTTCGCCGGCGTCTTCCGTGTGCAGTATCGCGCCGCCGGCGCCGACGATCCATCCGCGCTTGTCATCGACAAAATCAATATGAATCAGTTCCTGTTTGGTCGGCACGCCCAACACTTGCCACGTCACGCCACCGTCGCGCGTTATTGCCAGAATGCTGTTGATGACAATGTCGTCGCGACTGGCAGAGCCAACCACCCAACCCCGCTTCTTGCCGTTGAAACGAAGGCTGTAAAGTTCCGGCGTCGCATTATCAAAGTCCGCAGGTGAAAAGGCGTGCGCTTCGCGCCATGAATGGCCCCCGTCTGAGGTTTCGAAGATGCTGCTGCCCGCCAGAACAACTCCGCTGTCCTTGCTCACAAAGTAGACATCATTGATCGAGTGAGTGATGCCGAGCCGCCGCTCAATCCAACTCACACCGGCATCGTCCGTGTAAGCCAGGAATCCAGCATCACCACCAACCCAGCCTCGTTTCGAGTCGATAAAATAAACCGCATTCAGATCCTTTCCGCCGGAACTGACATGCGTGCTGACCCAGCCGCTTTGGGCCGAAGACGCTATCGTTGCACACAACGCGACGATGATAAGAACAAGCTGACCCAATCTGAATCTCATTGATTTGCTTGGAAAGTGTGGCACAGGAACGGCGAATTAACAAAAGGCGGGACTCACTTTTTGGCCGCTCATAATTCGCGCAAACGAGGACTCCGCGCGGCGACAATTGAAACAAAGATCGCAATGATCAAGCCTCCCGCTGCCAGAGTCTTTTGAACTCCGAATCGATGCGAAGCAGCGCCGGCAATCAGATTTCCAATCGGCATTGCGCCGATGAATGAGAGCATGAACATGCTCATCACGCGGCCGCGCATTTCATCCGTTACCAGTTTCTGCAAGAGCGTGTTCGTCACTGCGACTGAGCAGACAATTCCAAAGCCCAGCGCAAACAGAAAGAACAGCGACACCTTCAGGTTCGTGGAAAGCGAGAAACAAATCAGGCAGATCGCAAAAGCTAAGTCACCCCCAAGCACGAACCATCCTTTGCGCCGAAAATCTCCCAGGTACGCGAGAAACAGCGCGCCAAACAGCGCCCCGGCGCCGGCCATTCCCATCAGCACGGCCAGGCCCGTCTCGCCCAAATGAAAGACATCGCGCGCAAACACCGGCGTCATGTAAATGTAGGGCGCGCCGAACATGCTCGCCACCGCGGAAATGATCAGCAGCTGCCAAACGCGCTGATGACTCGCGGCATAGCGCAGGCCCGCCACCAAATCGGCAGTAAAGACTTCCCTTCTCTTCCTGGTACGCGGTGCGGAAATATTTTGCGCGCCCGGTCGATCAAATTTCACCATCATCATCGCGGCGACGACGAATGCGAAAGAAATTCCGTTGGCAATGAAGCAGCCGGCCAACCCGAATAACTTGAAACCAACGCCTGCGCCAACTGGCCCGAGCACCCGCGCGAGTTGGAACTGGGTTGAATTGAGCGCGATCGCGTTAGCGAGATCTTCATGGCCAACCAAATCGAATACCAGTGCCATGTAGGATGGACCCGCCAGAGCCAGGCAACATCCCGTCACGAACGACAGACACAGGATCATCCATACCTTGACGACACCCGTGAATACCAACACCCCAAGAGTGAGCGCAGCGATTCCAGCGACAGCCTGCGTGTAAATCAAAAGCTTCCGTCGATCCATCAGATCGGCGAACACACCCCCGGCGAGCGTGAGAACCAGTCCCGGTGCGGTGGCCATAAAGCCATCCACACCGAGCCAGAAGGGCGAGTTAGATAGTTGCAGAACCAGCCAGCCCTGCGCGACCGCCTGCATCCAGGTGCCGGTATTGGAAAGGAAAGCACCCGACCAGAACAGCAGAAAATTGCGATGCCGGAGCGCGCGAAACATCTCGCTGAGTCCGCGGTCGCGTCGCTCTTGGATTTGCCGTCGAGCAGACATGAATATGTTAATAACATCGCCGAGTGGCGCGCGCCAAACTATCACTAGATTTGGTGATCGTCTTGCGAGGCGATCTCAGCTCATGGTCTAATCGCTTCAGTTCTAAACAGTTCAGTGACCTGGAGAGTGGGAGAAGAGAAATGGTGCGACATAATATCTATTTGCATTTCGTTACGCGCGCGGCGTTATTGATTGCCGCGATCGCGCTATTCGGTTCGGCAGCCGCCTCGGCGCAAACGCCTACGCCCACACCGACGTCCACGCCAACTCCGACGTCTACGCCGCAGCCATCTCCCTTACCCGTCAGCACTGCGGCTCCCGCGGATGTCGCGACCATGGACGCGATCGTTGCTGCTCTGTATGACGTGATCTCTGGCCCGCCGGGAAAGCGTGATTGGGATCGTTTTCGCTCGCTGTTTTATCCGGGCGCGCGTTTGATTCCTACCGGCATTCGTCCTACTGGAGAAGCTGGATCGCGCGTGCTGTCACCAGATGACTATGCAGCACGCAGCGGACCACTTCTTGAAAAGAACGGATTCTTTGAGCGAGAGATTTCACGGCGGACAGAAAAGTTCGCGAACATTGCGCATCTTTTCAGCACGTACGAATCGCGTCACGCGAAAGAAGACGAGAAACCGTTCGCGCGCGGCATCAACAGCATTCAAATGATGAATGATGGGAAACGCTGGTGGATTCTTTCGATATTCTGGCAAGCCGAGGATCCGAAGAACCAGTTGCCGGCAGAGTATTTGAGGACGAGAAACTAGGCAAGTCAGGGCTGCGGTTTGTATCCTAGACCCCGGGTTCGGAGGAGAGCGGTACTTCCAGCGTGAAACGCGCCCGTGAAGTCTATAATTTGAAAAATTGAAAGGGTCCAATGAAGGTCCCTAATATCGGCGAGTTGGTAACGCACAGGGATAATCCTGTTGTCTAGCCGGTTCTCTGCCAATGCATATGACACCTCTCTCTTAACCCACATTGAGTTCACGGATTGAGGTGAAAGAACTACGACGAACCAATCACAACGTCGTAGCGCCTTGCCGATTTCATCCTGCCATTGTTGTGCGCCGACGATGTTGTGTTGACTGTACCAGACAGGCACTCCGTGCCGCCGCATCATTGCCGCTAAGTCATCAGCGAATTGCCGGTCAAGACTCGAATGAGAAAGAAAGACTTCTTGAGGAAGAGTCGTGGACATTTTGTGGGAGCGTACTAGGCGGCATTCTTGAGCGCTTGTACGATTTGATTAAAGCCGGCGTTAGTCGCGCTATCTTTGCCAAGCGAGACGGGTTGGAGCAGTTTCAGAACCCACGGAATGCGATCCGAGGCAAACTTTTCCACGTCCCTGACCAGAACAGGTATTACACGTTGACTAAATGACTTGTCTCCGAGGGCGTAGCTGATATTGTTTTGTACCGCCTCGGACTCCAGCGAACTAGGCGTCAACAGCACGACCATCGCATCTGATTCCTTCAAGCCCTCGGAAGTCTTCTCTGCCCAATTATCACCGGGAAAAATCTCTCGCTTTTTGAACCACACATCCAACCCGGCGGCTTCGAGCCGAGCTACTAGCTCTGTCGCCAAATCCTCGTCCTTCGGCGCGTAGTTGATGAATACCTTCATGTGCAATCTTCAACTCCTGAAAGAATTATATCGTGCGCCGTGCCCTAGACCAATAGTTAGCTGGTGCGTCGTTGAAGAGTCGTAGAGGGCTTTGCCCTAGAAACAGGTTTTTCCTCAAAGTGGCTGCCGCCTTCTAGAGCTTTTGGTCGACTTCGGACGCCCCGGCGCTCGTTTCTTTACGGCGCTGAGGTCTTTTGGATCAATCAGCCAGTCACGCCCAAACTGAGACGCCTTCAAACGCTTGGCGCGAATCAGCGCTCGCACTCGGTTTGCGGTCACGC
This sequence comes from Pyrinomonadaceae bacterium, assembly GCA_035577445.1. Classification (GTDB taxonomy): domain Bacteria; phylum Acidobacteriota; class Blastocatellia; order Pyrinomonadales; family Pyrinomonadaceae; genus UBA11740. The sequence continues at coordinate 2,158 of DATLVM010000419.1, read as the reverse complement.
CCAACTTGTGGGCTGCCTCTGCCGTGTTTATGAGCTTCATGATCGAAGTATAACACTCTGCAAAACTATGGCGTACTCGCCATAGGTTCTTTGACATAACTATGGCGGTGCGTTATAGTTTCCGAGTTAAAAAAGCGGACTGGCTTCCGAGCGAACGAAAGCCAGCCCTACACAGCCGAAATCCTGTCTGGTTTAGGGAAAGGAATCGACCATGCCTAACAATGCTAACACGGCCTATGAGGACGCGGCCAAGCTGACCGTTGACCTTGTGGATCACGGTAACACGCCGGATCGTGTGAGTGAGGCCGTTCTGGAAACGCTAATCGAGATGTCTTCCGAGTCTCAGATAAACGTCTGGCACAAGCGGACGGGCTTGAGCAAAGAATCTCTCGCCGCGCTATATCGCATGTATGAGACGGGCGCGGGTTATCGCCGCTCTCGACTCTACGGTGACTATGAGACCGGAAGGCTAGAGCGCGAACGCGATAAAGGCTAAGTTATTTTGGATTTTTGAGGCAGACGGCGCATTTATGAGGCAGGCGCGATTATTAAGGCAAAGCCGCGCGGCGCCAGGATGATAACGAGCCGCCCAACCCTCCGCGTCGCTCGGCAACAATCTCTGCAAGGATCGCCAGCGCCACTTCTTCGGGCGAGACGGCGCCAATGTCCAATCCGATCGGCGCACGGACTCTTTTCAACCCGGTCTCATCGAAACCTTCTTCACGCAGCTTATCGAGCACGATGTTCGTTCGTCGCTTGCTACCGATCATTCCAATGTAATCAGGACTGGCCGACGACGCAGCGCGCAGGCACTCTTCATCCTGCTTATGTCCACGCGTGACGATGGCGACCGCGACTCCGTGACCATTGCCGATGGCTTCTTTGATCGCGCCAGCCCAGTCACTCGCGCTTATCAATTCAATGTTCGCTTCAGATGTAGCTGAAAACAATTCGCGCGTGACAAATTCCGCGCGGTCGTCTATGAGCGTGACGCGATAACCAATTAACGCCGCCAGGCGCGCCAGCGATGCGCCGACATGGCCCGCGCCAGCTATGACGAGATGTGGCTCGGTCTCGATTCGCTCAAATAGAAGCGATGTATTAGCAAGTTCGGGCAACTCCGGCGCAAACTCTGAGACGACCAACATCTTCGCGTCTTCACGCGCAGTCAAAAAAGCACTCGCTTGCTCAACAGCAATTCGATTCAATGCCGTATCGCCCAAGTCTCCAACAGTTTCACGGTTCGCCTTAACCAGCATCTTCCCACCAACCGCCAAACGTGCTGACTGAGCGACCGTAATCAACCCGGCGCGCGAACCTTCGTTGAGAACGCGGCGGATCGCATCCGTGATTTGATCGATAGGCATAGGTCGGCGGCAGGAGCGACTCAATCTGGATTCGAACAAATGTTAGCGAGCTATTCTGACGTGGAAGGCTTGAGAAGACCAATCGCCGCGGCGGCGCGCCGAATCAGCCACCATGGGCCAATGAAGAAATAAACGGGGTTCTGAAAGAACGCGGGCCGGTTTCCTTCGATCGCGTGGCCAACGAATTGAAGAATCCAACCAACCACGAATAACGCAAGGGCCCAGCGCCATCTGAAGAAGAACAGCGGCCAGCTGATCGTGATCATGGGAATGCCGATCATATGGCACAGCCTGTTCAGTGGATGCTGATGCTGTGACTTGTAATTGTTGACGAGAGATTCGGCCATCATTCTTGTAACGCAATCTTTAGATTGCGATTTCGCAAACTGAAGTTTGCGTTACAAATTCACTTTACGAATCGCTTCGGTTCCAGACATCAATGAAGATATCCATCGTACCGCCGCACACCATTCCCTCTTCGCTCGCTTCATCAGCCGTCAACGAGAAGTGATGCAGCGCTGCTTGCCCTGACCGCATAGCGGCGCGCGCTTCCGCCCAAACTTCGGCTTCGACGCAACCACCGCCGACCGTACCCGCGGTCTCGCCACTTTCAAAAAAGAGCATCTTCGCGCCACGACGCTGCGGCGTTGAGCCGCGTGTGTGAGCAACCGTGGCGACCACGACACGTTCGCCGCGAGCACTCGCTTCGTCAATCAATCGATAGAGTTCGTGTTGTGCGATAGTTCCCATGATCGTGGCACAGACTTCAGTCTGTGATATTCGGCGAAGAC
>DATLVM010000418.1:0-5544 GCA_035577445.1 Pyrinomonadaceae bacterium | reverse complement strand
AGAGCTAATGCTCGTTCTTAATCTCTGCGAGTGTCGCAAGGGCTGGAACCTCACGAGCGTTTCGCACCTCAAGCCTGACGCCGCGGCCCTCTGCATAACGCGGCGCTGATTCGATTGCGTTTAGAACGGCCTTGCGGAGCTTACGCGCGCGCGCCGCCACGACAGCCTTCTCGCCCAATGCGAATGAAACGAGAAAGTGATCCTCGCGAGGCGTCATATAAAGGATGACGCGATCGTTGCGTTTGAGGCGAAGACCCCAACCGGTACTGGCGCTGGTGAACCCCCAAACCTGCGAGACTGGACGGATCCGATCAGAGACGAGTTCAATCAATCGAATCCAAGCTACATATGACTTGCCCAAAATGGAACGGAGATCTCCGTCAGTCGGTTGATGGGCCTTATCGGTGAATGCACTAAGTGCCACTGATTTTCTCCTCGCGGACTGCGGTCCGACCCGCCATTTGCGCGCTCGAATAAGGTCAACAGTTACGCCTGATTGCGATCTTGCATTGGAGTGGACCGAAGTTGCGACGGCTAGTCCTTTTGAACAGAGACGCTAGGCGTTTTGAGTCTCTTCCTGGGAAGGTTGCGTTAGTCGGGTGGCGCTCAGAAGTGCTATCGCAATAGCCAATACGACTGGACCCAATACCAGCCCTAACAGACCAAACAGTCTCAGTCCTCCCAGAACCGAAAAGAAGACCAGCAGCTCGTGCAAATGCGCTCTTTGACCCACCAATCTGGGACGCAGAAAATTGTCAATAGTTCCCACGACCAGTGCTCCCCAAGCGACCAGGATGATCGCCTTTACCCAATGACCCGTGGCGACCAAATGCAGCGCCGCTGGAATCCAGACTAACCATGATCCCGTCATGGGTATCATTGATAAGAGCGTCATCAGCACACCCCAGAGCAAAGCCGAGGGCAGTCCCAGTACCCAGAAAGCCAGCCCTCCCAATGTCCCCTGAACAGTCGCGACTGTTATAACTCCATAGACACTGGCGCTGATCACTTCACGCGCGCGCGCAAACATAGCTTCACTCTGCGAATCCTCAAGTGGCAGAAATTGGCGCACGCCTGAAAGGATTTGATCACCGTCGCGAAAGAGGTAGAACATCGTCACTATTACAAAGAAGCCTTGCACAATTGCCCCGATCGTTCCACCGACCAAGCCCACAGTCCGTGTCGCCAACGATCCGCTGGCGCCTCTTAGTGTTTCGGCCAGAATTTGGTGTGAGCGCGATTCACTGAGACCGGCATAACTTTGCAGCCAACTGAGTGCACGACCGACCGTAGAGTTCGGATCAGGTGTGACCAGGTTCGTCTGCACGTATTCAGCCGCTCCTCCTAACTCGTTTATGACCGCTGCCGAAATCAACGAGAAGGGAACCAGGAGTGCGGCGATTACCAGCACCGATGAAACTGCGGCGCGAAGCCCTGGTCTGCTGATCAATTTCCGGAGACGCCTGTGAACGGGATAGAAAACAATTACCAGGACCGATGCCCAAGCCAGCACGCCTACAAAAGGCTTCAACATTAACCAGCATAGGTATAGAGCGATCGACGTAACGGCGAGCAGCGCGAGCCACCGTGCTTGTCTGTGGGCTGAGTCCGACGTGTTATTTGCAGGAGTTTTCAAGTGGCTTTTCCTGACACTTCTCCGATTTTGGCGTCGAGTTTGATTCTCTTGGGCTTCTTTCTTAACCAATCCGATGCGATGGCCGCTCGGCTATAAATTTCGGCCGCCCCCCAACTCACCAACACGGCGGCTCCCACCCAAGTGAGAGCGTAAGCGTCGATTAGCTCAAGTCCGAGAACCCATCTCAGGCCCGGTACAAACACAGTCAGCAGTTGCAGCCCCACGCACACGAGGACTGTTACGTGCAGCACAAGGTTGGCTTGAGGCACGGTGACTATTCGACGCGCGGAGTAAGCGAGCACGAGCTGGCTAATAGTTGCATAAGTAAAGAGGAGTGTTCGCGACGCTTCCAAGCCATAGCCATACCGCGGAAGGGCCACCAGCAATCCGCCGCCGATTAGCGCCGAGACTGCACCAGCGATGAAGACAAAACGAACCGATGCGGCGTCAAGCAAAGGCGAACGCGGATCGCGCGGCGGCCGTTGCATCAGATCGTGATTCTGATCCAATCCGAGTGCCAAAGCCGGTGGGCCATTTGTAATTACGTTGATGCAAAGAAGCTGGATCGCCGTCAGCGGCAGCAGCAACCCTGCGGCAGCGTCACGCAGGCCTAAAAAAAATGATCCCACCGCGCCCACGATCACAATCAATGTGAGCGCGAAATTAGCGGCGAAGAGGAAGCGAATGAACTTCTGAATGTTCTCATAGATGTTTCGCCCTTCTCTGATCGCAGCCACGATGGTAGCGAAGTTGTCATCGAGCAAGACGAGATCGGCGACTTCTCGCGAAACGTCACTGCCGCGCAATCCCATCGCCACTCCCACGTCGGCCCGCTTTAGCGCCGGCGCATCGTTCACGCCATCTCCCGTGACGGCAACAATCTCGCCATTCGCTTTCAGGGCTTCGACTAATCTCAACTTATCCTGAGGGGCGACACGCGCAAAAATACTTACGGTAGCCACCGCTTCGCTAAGTTCGGCGGGCGACAGTGTTTCCAGATCAAGTCCCGTGATTACGCGTCCCGGCGGAATACCCACCTCGTTGGCGACGGCCAATGCTGTGGCCGGGTGATCGCCGGTAATCATGACCACTCGCAAACCTGCATCGCGCGCTTGTCTGATAGCTTCCGGCACTTCAGTCCGTGGCGGGTCCCAAAGTAAAGCTAGTCCCAGGAAATCAAGTTCGTCGTCGCCTTCTCCCGGCCGGCAGGCGAGAGCGAGCACGCGAAATCCTTCGCGGGCGTAGGCTTCAGCTTTTTCTTCCCAACTTCTGCGCTCTTCGGGATCTAACCGACTCCGGGTCAGCAGTACTTCCGGCGCGCCCTTCAGGTAACTAACGAGATATTCCGATTCCGTCACTGTCACGCGCATGAACTTGTAAGAGCTATCGAACGGCAAAAGACTGTGACGTACTAAGGCTTTGGATAAATTAGGTACGTCAAAACCGCGATCGGTCGCATAGTCCAGTAGCGCCAACTCCAGCGGATCGCCCGCACCGGTGCCATGCTCGGCATCATTAGCCGCCACCATCGCCCGCAAGGCGCGGTCAGTGTCCACGCTATCAAGGGTTTTGACGTGCATTCGATTCTCGGTAAGCGTTCCCGTTTTGTCGGTCGCAATCACTGTTACCGAGCCCAACGCTTCCACCGCGCTCAACCTGCGAACTACCGCTTTCTTTTTGGCCATGCGCTCAACCCCGAGCGCCAGCGTTAAGGTCAACACAGCAGGCAGACCTTCCGGTACTGCGGCCACAGCAAGCGCTACTGCGAACAGCAGGATATGACCGAGTCGAGAGAAACCTTCAACAAACAATCCAAAGCCTGCGACCAGAACTGAGAGCAGCAAAATCCACCGCGCGATCTGATTGCCGAAAGCGGCCAGCCTTTTCTCCAGCGGGGTTTTCTCTGCTTCGATGGCCCCGATCATTACGGCCAGATTGCCGGCGGCGCTGGCCGCGCCGGTGTGAGTGACTTCCAGGTAACCTTTGCCCCGTGTTAGTAGTGTTCCGCTGAGAAGGTCGTCAATGTTTGTTTTCCCCACGGGTAAGGATTCACCGGTCAAGACTGATTCATCCACCATGATGCCGTGCGCCTCAATCAGACCTCCATCGGCGGGCACGCGGTCGCCCGCTTCGATTCGCAGTACATCTCCCGGCACGAGCGCGGCTGAGGGTAGATGGACCAGACGTCCATCGCGCATTACCCAAACCAGCGATTCCGACATTGCTTTCAGACGAGCCAGCGCGGCTTCGGCTTTCTTTTCCTGGTAAATTCCGAGACCGGCATTCAGCAGCAGGATCAGCGCAATGGCGAATGACTCCAGCGGCCAACTTGAATGTCCCGCGGCAAACCAGATCGTTAGATCGAGACCCAGCGCGAAGAGCAAAATGTAGATCAGAGGACTGCGAAATTGATCGACGAAGCGTCTCCACAAGGGTACTGACGGAGTCACCGGCAGCACGTTTGGGCCGTGCTGTTTCAGTCGGACCTGTGCTTCCTCACTCGTGAGCCCGGCCTGTGGGATCGTGCTGGTTAATGATTGGTCCTTCATAGCTCGCATCGTGAATTAGGCGGCATCCGTTGTGCCATTTAGCGCGGGTCGAACTTTGCTGAATTTGGGCCGGGAAGAGCGCTTTCGTTGCGCGTTTTTGCGTGCCCACCGCGTACTCTTACTCAATCTGATAAAAGATTCCTTTCGAGCCCTCACCATTTTCAGTTCTTCTCAGTAGGTATGACGCTTGCCCTGTAATTGTTGAGTTTCCCCAACGGCAAAACGATAGATTTGGGAACTGCAGAGGTGAGTTATGAAACTACTGATTGCCTATGATGGTTCTAAGTGCGCCGATGCTGCATTGGATGATATGACTCACGCGGGTTTGCCGGACATCGGTGAGGCACTCGTAATGTCAGTCGCCGAAGTCTGGCTGCCCCCGCCGCCTCCTTCAGCGCTGGAAATCGTCGAGATGGCCGCGACCACGAAGGGAGCGCTGGGACTTGAACGAAAGTACATGGCCCATGCTCAAGTGGTTAAAGAGTCTGACGGTATGGCCGCGAAAGCCGCGGCTCGATTCCAAGCGAACTTCCCGAATTGGAAAGTCATTCATCAAGCTCAATGGGGTTCGGCGAACTGGGAATTGTTTGCGAAAGCTGAAGAGTGGAAGGCTGACCTGATCGTTGCTGGTTCTCATGGCCGCTCAGCATTGGGCCGTTTGTTTCTGGGAAGCATTTCACAGTGGCTGCTCAACGAAGCTCGTTGCTCAGTAAGGGTCGCACGCGGAAAAATCGATGAGCCGGATTTTCCGGTTCGCTTGATCGTCGGCATTGACGGATCGCTTAACGCGAAGCACGCCGTTGAACAAGTGGGTTTGCGTAACTGGCCGGAAAAAAGTGAAGTGCGCGTGGTCATGATCGATCAGCTGCTGGAGCCTACTTTGGTCGGTGAATTTGTCCCCAATCTGAGGCGCTCAGTCGATGACTGCAACCAGGAGGAAAGCGAGCATTCGCGTCGACTGGTGAATGCGGCTGCAAAGCAGCTTTGTAGCAAAGGGCTTCGCGCTGAGGGTGTCGTCAAGATAGGTGACCCTAAACATGTTCTCGTTCAGTTTGCCGAAGAATGGCGGGCCGACTGCATCTTCGTGGGCGCCACTGGTTTGACCAACCGATTCGAAAGATTCTTCTTGGGTAGTACGGCAGCCGCAGTCGCCGCGCGCGCGCACTGCTCGGTTGAAGTCGTGCGCACTAGAAGACGCAAACGCAGCACAAATGGCCATGCTAATCAAAACTAACAACAAGCCAGCGATTGAGTTTCGTGGCGTGTCGCTGAGTTATGACGAGAAACGGGTTCTCGACGACATCAGTTTCAAGTTGGAACGCGGCGAGATGATTTTTATCACCGGCGCGTCCGGCTCAG
>DATLVM010000417.1:0-15764 GCA_035577445.1 Pyrinomonadaceae bacterium | reverse complement strand
CAGTTGCTAACATCTGTGTCAGAAGCCCGACCGTAAGGGAGGTCAACTACTACTTCCACTATCAATGGCAAAACGCGATTACATTGATTTTCAAGATCGGGGTCAGCCTTTGGCGTACCTGATCACTTTCCGTTCCTATGGGACTTGGTTGCATGGTGACGATCGCGGATCGATTGATCGCAGGAATTACAATCGATACGGAACGCCCGCCATGCCGGCTAACAGCCGGATACTTGTTGAAGAGCAGGGCAACCTCAAAACAGGTGCGATCCTGCTTACCAGTGGGCAGAAGGCTATAGTTGAGGCCGCGATTCGCGAAGTTTGCCAATATCGCAATTGGGTGCTTCACGCGGTCAATGCAAGAATGAATCATGTCCACTCAGTCGTCAGCGCCCGGCGTGCTCCAGAAGATGTGATGAATAACTTCAAGTCATATGCGACACGCAGGCTGCGCGAAGCTGGCGCGTTGGCGCAAGACGTAAGACCTTGGTCACGCCACGGCAGTACGCCCTACCTTTGGACGGAGGAGCAGGTGGCGCGAGCTGTTGACTATGTTGTCAATGGTCAGGGCGATGCTCCATTTCTCTGAATTCGACGAGTGTGGATACTGATGTGGCCCTCGCTTACGCTCGGGCTTCTGACACGATATGCCGATGAAGAAGTTCACTATCGAAGAGCGCGTGCGCTGGGGCGATGTCGACGCCGCCAACATCATCTTCTACGGCTCGTACATTCGCTTCTTTGAAATTGCCGAGACGGAATTGTTTCGCGCGGTCGGCATGCCCTACGGAAAGATCTTTGATGAGCTCGACATCTGGTTGCCGCGCGTGCACCTTGAATGCGACTTTCATCGCGCGGCGCAGATGGACGATTTACTCGAAGTCAGCGTTTACGTCGGCAGGATTGGCACGACGTCTGTGCGGCTCAATTTTGAAGTGCGGCGGAAAACTGAAGATGGGACAATCGAGAAAGACTTAATGGCCACCGCGCATTTCGTGCTCGTGTCCACCGATCGCAAGGACCTCAAGCCGCTCCCAGTTCCTGATGAACTAAGGCGCGCGCTCGAGCCATATGCCTCCAGCCATCTCTCAGGTTAGGAAGGATGGTTTACCTCCGCTCCAGTCATCAGTCCGGCGGGGGCAAGCCGCCCTTCCCGACCTTGAGATTTCCCAAAGGCAACCCTTCGATCAGATGATCCATCGCCAGCCACAGGCTCCAGCTGTGATGGTAGAAGGCTATGGGAAACGCAAGTCCGATCGCGAATAGAATCGTGAGCATCACTCGATCGTTTAGATCCAGCAGCAGACACGCGAAGTAGGTCAGCAGCACAAGAATCTCGGTGGCGACGACGTTCGCCATAATCGCGCCGACGAAAAATCCTTCTTCGCGTTTGAAGATTACGCCGCAGGCAGTGCAGCGATGTTTGAGATTGAACGGGCGCTGCACGATCGAGGCTTCACCGCACACCGGGCATTGCAGCTTCACAGAACGCCAAAGCGTGCGAGCGATTGAACGTGGGTCGCGCTTCATAGATGCACACGCGAGGTGTCAGAAGACCGACCGTGAGGAAGCGCTACCTCGATGAGAGTGCCCTCGCTTACGCTCGGGCTTCTGACACTATCTATTCTCCCAGCGCCGCGTACTTGAACACTCGGAATCGATAACGCACCTGATCGCGAATGTTCTTTGCGACGACGCCGTGCAAATCTTCTCTCCAGGTCGTGTATTGATCGATGAAACGATCAGCCGCGGCTTTGTCTCCTTGATATTGAACGTCGAGCACTTTCTTTAAGAGCTTGCCGACGACGTCGTGATATCGGTCGTAATGAATGCGCAGCTTGCCATTTTCAAAAGTTAACAACCAATTCTCGAGGAAGAAATTCCACTGCATCAACTGCATCGTGTTGTAGGGCTGGTCGCGCCGCGGCTTGTTGTTTTGCAGCACGCGCAGGATTCCGCCCGCGTAAACGCTGCGCAGTTGCGCGTCGGTGAAGTAGTTCTGCTTGTGCAGCGCGTCGGCGACGTAGAGCGAAACCAGATCCGCCTTCATCTCTTCGAGCGCATCGGCATCATCCTGCAAAGCCTGATCGAGATCGCGGCCGTCCTTTGTTTGGTCCACGCCGAGGTAATGACCAACCTCATGCCAGAGCGTGCGATAGAAGTTGCCGTCGGAAGTGAGTTCTTTCGCCTGCTCGTCACCGACTGCGGCCGCGAACGTGTGGTTCGTAGCTTCGAAGATGTTCGGCTCGCGCATGATGTTCGCGCGCAAAAGGATCGTGCGGCCATAACGTCGCGCCAGATAAGTTTCGTTCGGCAGAATCGTCGCCGTGTTGCCGCCGCGCGCCTGGCCAAAGTCGGCAATCACGTCGTACACGCCGACCGGAATATCTTCACGAATGCGCTTGTGATGATCGTAAGGCAGCGAATCTTCTAATCCCTGCAAACCTTTCATCGCCTGACGCAGCGCCGTGGTCTCTTGCTGACGCGTCAGCAGCAGACTGAACGCGAAGAAAGTTTTCGTGCCGTAAAGTTCATCGTCGTACGTCTCGTACGATCCGATCTGGGCGTTGAGATTCTTAAAGTGTCCGGTCACCCATGCCGCATCGCCCGACTCGTAATCGTCTGAGAGAAGATCGCGCGCGCGATTGCGCAGGAACCTCGCGAATTCTTCGTCGTCTTTCTGCAAAGCGTCGGCAGCGTCGTTCAGCAGGCCGTACGCCTTCATTAGCTGGTCGGCATACGCGACCGAGTACGGCACGGAATAGAAATCGGTCTGCGGCACGCGCGCACGCGACCCGCGCCGAAGACTTTCAGCCACGAGATGACTCAGCCGATCCTTCAGGCCCGGATGCAGCGTGTCCAGCGCCGGATATTTCATTAACTTCGCCATGTCGTCGCGCAGATTCTCAGACGTGACACGGCGCGCGACTGTGCGCTGATCGAGAACCTCATCGCGATTTGCATTGCCCGCGGCGAACGACTTTTCCAATTCATCTTTGGTCACGCCCCACGGATACATGTTCTTGCCGGGCACTACCGGATCGACCGGCAGGAAAGGCTCGCGCTTGTTTTCCAGCGTCGTCGCGATCGGTCCCTGGAACAATCGATACAGCGTCAACAGGTTTTCCGTCGGCGTGGGATTGCCGATGTGCATGTGCAGGTCCCAAAGCTTTTCGTAAGAACTCAACGCCTGATGATGACGCTGATCTTCATAGATGTGCTGAAAGATTTTCCCCACTTCGAGCAGCTTCGCGACCGCTGCTTTCTCGCCAGTGCTCAGCTGTGAAAGATCCGGCGCGAGCCGAATCGTCTGAGTCTTTTCAATGATTGGCTGGCTCTTTTCGAGCGGCCAGTAACCGGCAGGCCAGGTGCCCGGACGTTTCGGACCGGGTTGCGAAAGGACAGTAGCGCACAGGCTTAATAGAACCACGACCGCAAGTAACTTAATCATCTCTGACCTCACTTGAATGAAGTTTTGTTCATGATACCTAACGGCCTCTCAGACCGCGAACGAACTGCGGAAACCCGACTGTTATGGAGGGTGCACAGGAGAATCGTTCTTGAGCTTGATGCCGCGACGGACTACCATGCGGCGAATCGTAATCTTAAGAGGAAGGGCCCAAGTATGAAAAAGATTCTAGTGGTGGGACTGCTGGCCGTTTCCGCGATAACGTTGTCGGCTTGTAAGTTCGCTGGTCGTGGGATCGCCGGCTCAGGTAATCGCAAGACTGAGAAGCGCGACTTGAAATCCTTCAAAGTAATCGACGCTAAAGGCGCATACGAAATCAATGTGACGTGCCAAAAACCAGCGAGCTTTGAAATTGAAGCCGACGACAACATCCTGCCGCTGATCAAAACCGAAGTTCACGATGGCGTGCTAACCGTCAGCAGTGACGAGAGGTATAACTCTTCAAAAGCGGTTGTCTTGCGAATTACCTTGCCTGAGTTGACGGAGGTAATCTCGCGCGGTGCGGGTCAAATCAACATTTCCGACGTAGCAGGTGAGAAGCTTCGTCTCGAATCGCTCGGCGCAGCTTCCTTCAATGCCGCCGGCAAGGTCAAGTCGGTCGAGATTTCATCCACCGGCGCGGGCAAGATCGACGCGGCGAACCTCCAGGCGGAAAAGGCAAAGGTCGATGTCACCGGCGCCGCCAGTGTTGATGTCTACGCGAGCGACCAATTGGATGTGAAGGTGTCGGGCGCGGGCAGCGTTGAATACAGCGGCAATCCGAAGAGCGTTAATAAGAGCTTCACCGGTATCGGAAGTGTGAAACCGAAAGGACAATGAAGCGAGGCGTCACCTTTGAAACTGTTCGCGAGATTGCAGAGACTCTGCCGGGCGCTGAAGAGTCTACGTCTTACCGCACGCCCGCCTTCAAGGTGAAAGGCAAACTGTTTGCACGCCAGCATCAGGATGGCGAGTCGCTCGTGATCGCAGTTGACTTCACAGCGCGCGAAGAGATGATGAACGCCGCACCTGAGAAGTTCTACATCACCGATCATTATTTGAATTATCCCTGGATGCTCGTGCGGATGAAGCAAGTTAATAAGGACGAGCTGCGGGATCTGTTGATGGGAGCATGGCGACGAGTTGCGGGGAAGGCGCTAAAATACGAACGATGATTCGCGTGCCCACAAATAGGGAGCCCACACATCCAGGCGAAATGTTGCGTGAGGAATTTCTATCGCCGATGGAGATTGATCCAAATGAATTGGCGCGATCCATTCACGTGCCGGCACAAAACATCTTCGAGATCATCTCTTATCAGAGAGCCGTGACACCGAGCATCGCCCTGCGGCTCGCAAAATACTTCGGCATGTCACCCGACTTTTGGATGAACCTGCAACTGCGTTGGGATCTGTATCAGACGCAGCAAGCTGAATCGGAAGATCTCAAAGCGATTCGCCCGCACGTCGCTGCTTGATCGATTTTGTAAATCACCGCGCATTCTCTTCAACCGATTGCCCGACGACGCTCCTGACTTTAAAGACATCCATCCGCACAACGTTTCTTCGTGCCGCTAGGCACGAAATATCTATAGCCCGCGATTCATCTTCTTGATTCAAGCTCCGAAGGAGCGAAATGTTATGTCGCCCCTACCGGAGCTTTGGGATTCCACGGTCGCCGCGAGCTGTAAACATCGCGCTCCTAGCGGGGCTTAGCAGTTGCGCGTTTGCGGCGAGACCTTGGCCTTCTAATATCGTCCAGGTATCCAACGAATGCGCGCAGATGATCGAGACTGTTTTCGTACGCGTACAGCGCCGCAAGGAACGCCGTCTCATGTGCGGCCATCGTGTTCCCTTCCCTGGCTGCATTTGATATCGCAGCTATCAGTGTCGCGCGTGATTGATCTCGCCGCGAGATCGTTAGCCTTGCCACTCTGCGAATCCTACCAGCCTTCAAATTGTCCATTACCCGAACCATTTGTTTTACGAACGGCTCGATCTTGTATCGAATCGTCGAGCGCACAACCAAACGGCGAATCTCTTCTTGAGGCAATGCGAGATGATCGGGATCGAACTTGCGCAAGTGTCTCGCGAGCGAGCGACGCCCTTTGCCCGCTGGTAGCTTCTTCCTGACTTGGTTGTTAGGCATCCGCTATTTCTCAATGGTAAGGAACTGTGATTTGGCGAAATTCTTATAGCGACGGGCGATGCGAAAAGTTCTACGAGCCACGTAGTGGCGAAATGTTTATAGAACCAATCAACCTCTCAAATGATCCAAGCTCCTTTAGAAGCGACACATCTTCTGTCGCCCATAATGGGCTCACGTGTTGGATAGCTCACGATGGCTATAAATATTTCGTCCCTCCGGGACTGCCGAAACGAAACTTCGCCGCTGCGCCTGCGCCGTTGTTCAAGTCTATGGTTCGCGTTCCCGTCAATGACAGGCCATAGAAACAGATCGCGCCGGGTCTGTCTACAGACTATGAGTGACAATCCTCAAAAAATGTATCGTTCGCTGCTAGACAAGATTTCTGAGCCTGCCTGCTCGTCATCGTCGATAAAAATCACCACCGCAAGCCCCCGGTCTCAGCTTCGGCGATCCAGCTTGCTTTGCCTCGACGGATAAAGCCAAAATGACAAGTGCCGAGAGGTCAAGCCCGGAGAAAGGATTCGCCGATGAGTTTAGTGATAGAAGCGCCACCCGTACCGCTGCGAACCGATGAGCATGGCGTAATACACGTTGGTGAGACTCGCGTGCCGCTTGATACGGTCGTCTTCGCCTTCAATCATGGTTCATCTCCGGAAGAGATTGTCTTAAGTTATCCCACGCTCGAATTGGCGGACGTCTATGCCGTCGTCAACTATTACTTACACAACCGCAGCGAAGTTGATCTCTACCTGAGCCAGCGCGAAGGCGAGAGTGCCCGAATCAGGGAAGAGAACGAGAAGCGCTTTCCCCAGGCCGGTATTCGCGCCCGCCTCCTCGCCCGACGCTAGCCGAGTGAACGTGCCGCTAGGCACGAAATGTTCATAGACCCAGGTCTTCTTTTTGAATTCAAGCTCCGGAGGAGCGAAACGTGTGTCGCTCCTCCGGAGCTTTGGATTTTTAGGGGCCAACGCTGGCTATAAACATCGCGCTCCTAACGGAGCTGAAAACCGGCAGCGATGACAATCCTCTGAAGCTGATGTATAAGGGCAAGGCGAAGCCGATCTCAAATCCTCTGATTGCTTATGCCCGACTCACCCACATCTGAACCCGAATCGCCTTTCGTTTGCGACTGCGCTGAGTGGATGCGCGAAGCGTGCGCCGGAGAGCCCTTCTATAGGGAGCTCGAAGGCAAGCGTTATTGCGTGCTTCACTATCCCGGCAAAGAGAAGAGCGTGGATTTCGAGTCAGCGCTTCAGAGAAAACTTGAGAATGAAGATTTTGACTTTCGCGGTGTGTGGTTCCCTGACGAAGTGTCGTTCGAGGACTTTGAATTTAGAACTACGGCAAACTTCATCGGGGCCACGTTCAGCGCGTGGGCGGACTTCAGCTCTGCCACTTTCAGTGCTAAGGCGAACTTCTCTTATGCCACTTTCAACGCGGCGGCGTCCTTCAGCCATGCGACTTTCAGCGATCTGGCGTCCTTCTTCTTTGCCACTTTCAGCGCGGCGGCGTCCTTCAAATCTGCCACTCTTGGCGCGGCGTACTTCAGCCATGCGACTTTCAGCGATCTGGCGTCCTTCGTCTCTGCCACTTTCAGCGCTAAGGCATCCTTCGTCTCTGGCACTTTCAATGCTGAGGCGTCCTTCGTCTCTGCCACTTTCAGCGTGGCGGCGGACTTCAACCGTGCCACTTTCAGGGCGGCGGCGGACTTCAGCTTTGCCGCTTTCCGCGCTAAGGCGCACTTCAGATCTGCCACTTTCAGCGCGGCGGCGGACTTCAACCGTGCCACTTTCACCGCTGAGGCGGACTTCAACGTTGCAAAATTCAGCGCTGAGGCGGACTTCAGCGAAGCCATTTTCAGCGCGGCGACGGACCTCACTCTTGCCACTTTCGGCGCGGCGGCATACTTTCTCTCGACCAATTTTAGCGCTGAGGCGTACTTCAGCGATGCCACTTTCAGGGCGGCGGCGGACTTCAGCCTCGCCACTTTCAGCGTCGAGGCGCACTTCAACTCGGCCACTTTCAGTGCTGACGCGGACTTCAGCGATGCCTCTTTCAGGACTGAAGCGTACTTCCACTCTGCCACTTTCGCAGATCACGTTAGATTTGCAGGAAATGAAAAACACAAGGTAATGACCGATACATCCGCATTGGATCTTCAGTTCGCCAAGATCGAAAAACCCGATCGTGTTTCATTCCACACACTCAGCCTCCGCCCTCATTGGTTCGTTAACGTCAACGCGCGAAGATTTGACTTCACAAATGTGAATTGGGGACGGCCCAGCATCAACGAAGAGATTAGCCGCTTAGAACAGAAGGACATCTCATCGCCCCACCTTCTACTAGCGATTGCTTGCCGGAACCTGACAGTTAACGCCGAAGAGAACCATCGCTACGAAGAAGCCTCAAAGTTTCGTTATATGGCAATGGAGGCGCGGCGATTGGAAAGTTGGCGCGGCTTTGCTCCCTGGCGACTGAGTTGGTGGTATTGGTTGGCAAGTGGTTATGGGGAACGAGTTTGGCAGGCTTTCTTCGTCCTGTTAGGAATATTGTTGCTGTCTGCCTTGCTCTACACGCGCGTCGGCTTTGCGAGATGGGAACCAAAGCTGGCGACTGAAGCTGATGTCGCGATTGCCAGACGCGATGATGTTGGCTCGCCGCTGAAATTTAGTCGCGCGCTAACCTACAGCGCCGCTGTGATGACGTTTCAGAAGCCTGAGCCACGGCCGGCGACGACCGCGGCGCAAACCGTGGTGCTTCTCGAAACGATTCTTGGACCGGTTCAAGCAGCTTTGCTGGCACTCGCTATCCGTCGCAAATTCATGCGTTAAACTGCGCAGGGATCTCTACACAGAGGTTTCGCGGCAACGGCCGCAGCTTTTCTTCCAGACCTTGAGGTTCATCATCCTTACCGCTTATTATCCGAACATGCCGCTAACACTAGATCAGATTGCAGAAGAAGCAATGCGACTTCCACCCGCGTCAAGGGCCTTGCTCGCTGAGAAGATGGTTGAGAGTTTGGAGACCGTGGAATTAGACGAGATTCAGCGGCTCTGGTCGGCAGAAGCAATTCGGCGGCGCGACGAGATTCGTTCCGGGCAGGTGAAGCCGATTCCGGGTGAGCAGGTGATCGAAGAGGTTCGTCGCTTGGTTGGTCGATAAGATCAATGACCTACGACTTCCACCCGGAAGCGCGCTTGGAATATCGCGAAGCCGCCGCCTTCTACGACGCGCGTCGCGCTGGTCTCGGCGCCGCATTCACTCTAGAAGTCGAAGCCGCGATCGATCGCATCCTTCAGAGCCCTAAGTCCTGGAGAGTGGTTGAACAGGATGTGCGGCGCTGTCTTACTCACACCTTTCCGTACGGCATTCTCTACACCATCGAGGAATATCTCATCCTCATCGTGGCGATTATGCATTTGCATCGAAGACCAGGCTACTGGAGGGATCGCTTATGAGCTTGATCAAGGCAGCATTCCTGACCTGCTTCACTGTTGGTTTGGTGAGCGCCCAACAAACTCTCCAACTCAAACCCACGCCTAAGACTGTCGCCTGGGGTTATTACGACGCGAGCACACCGCCGGTGATGCGCGTCAAATCAGGCGACACGGTTGAGATTCAGACGCTGATCACTTCCAGTCCGACGCGGCTCGAAGGCGCGGGTGTCAAGCCGGAGGATGTTGAGCAATCGCTGCGCGACATCTATCGCGAAGTCACGAACAAAGGGCCGGGCGGTCATATTCTCACTGGGCCAATCTTTGTCGAAGGCGCTGAACCGGGCGATGTGCTCGAAGTGCGAATCAAAGACATCAAGCTCGCCATTCCTTACGCTTACAACGCATTCGGCCCCGGACGCGGCTATATCCCTGAAGATTTTCCTTACGCGCGCATGAGGATCATTCCGCTCGATGCGCAGAAAATGGTTGCGCATTTCGCGGACGGCATCGATATTCCGCTGCATCCTTTCTTTGGCAGCATCGGCGTGGCGCCGCCGGAAGTTTCCGGTCGCATCTCCAGCGCGCCGCCCTGGGTGCACGCAGGCAATCTCGATAATAAGGAACTAGTGGCGGGCACGACGCTCTACATTCCGGTGCACGCGAAAGGCGCGCTGCTGCTGGTCGGCGATGGTCACGCCGGTCAGGGCAACGGCGAAGTCGATATCACCGCGATGGAAACTTCTTTGATTGGAACTTTTCAGTTGATCGTCCGCAAGGACGTGAAGCTGCGATGGCCGCGCGCCGAAACGCCGACGCATTACATTTCGATGGGCATTCACGAAGACTTGAATGAAGCGACCAAGATGGCGCTACGCGAGATGATCGATTTTCTGGTGAACGAGAAACACCTGACGCGCGACGATGCCTATCAGTTGTCGAGCGTCGCAGCGGATCTCAACATCACGCAACTCGTCGACGGGAACAAAGGCGTGCATGCGATGATTCCCAAAGCCATCTTCACCGGCCAGAACAATCAGCCGAAGAGCAACGATGATCTGATCACGTTGTCGCGAACCGCGTGCTTTGGGACTTGTCCGATTTACACTGTGACCATTAGTTCGGACGGCGCCGTAACTTTTAACGGCGAGCGCTTTGTGAAGAATGTCGGTCTCGCGCAGGGACGAATCGATAAGTCCGCATTTCGCGATCTCATGCGCGAGTTTGAAAGGATTGACTATTTCACTTTGCCCGATGAATTCGCACCGGGCACGAAGGTGTGTCCGAACATGGTTACCGACATGCCCTCGGCGGACACCTCAATTCGCTTGAATGGCAAAACGAAACGCGTGGCGCATTATCGCGGCTGTGGTAATTCAGGAGTACTCGCGAAGCTGACCGCTCTGGAAAACAAGATCGATGAAGTAGCGGAAACGCAGAAGTGGATCAAGTGAGCGCGCGAGGTAGCTATGATGGAAAATGGTGGAGCAGAGGGGGATCGAACCCCTGACCTCCGCATTGCGAACGCGGCGCTCTGCCAAACTGAGCTACTGCCCCACGCGGAATTCGATACTACCGTTTCAAGTTTCAGGTTTCAAGTTTCAGTTCGGAAGAAACCGAAGTGTGGATGACCGCGAATCGCGGCCGGACGGCGCGTTTCGCTCGGCTTCAAATTTGTCTTCGAAAAGGAAAACGCAGGCCGGGATGCCTGCGACCCGCAGCCCGGGATGGGTGCGATTCATCCAGGTTGAAATTCTCAGATTTAAGTTCCAATTGTAGACTGATTATTGGCGGCAGCGACGCGCAGCAATCAAAACCAGCCGCGCCGCCCGTAGATATACGTTCTCACAAACTCCTCGTCGCTCTTGGTGAGGTACATGATCCCTTCGATGATGCCGATCACGTGCATCACTGCTGATAGTGTAAAGCAACTCAGCACCGACACGAGCAGCATGATCATGCCTTCCTTTTGATAGCCGAGTATGAATTTGTGAATGCCAAGTCCGCCGACGACAATGCCGAGAATGCCGGCAACGATCTTCTTATCTGCGCCCGCTTGTTGCCAATCATCCACGCTGGACTGTCCATAGAAAGGCGCCGGCACCTGAATCGGTTGATAACCGGTGTCGAATGGTGGCTGGTAATCCGCCTGGTACGCAGTCGTTTGCTTGCCGCTGATCACCGGCAATTCAGCCTGACAACTGGTACACGTACGCGAAAAATCATCGTTCGGCGTACCGCATTTTGTGCAATAGACGGCCACGGAATTTACACGCAAATAGTTGCGTCGAATAAAACAACGGACAAGCGCAGGCTGGCGCCGC
Source organism: Pyrinomonadaceae bacterium (assembly GCA_035577445.1). GTDB lineage: Bacteria > Acidobacteriota > Blastocatellia > Pyrinomonadales > Pyrinomonadaceae > UBA11740. The sequence goes on along the minus strand of DATLVM010000417.1, from coordinate 4,410 downwards.
TTACCCCAGCGCCTTCAGATCCGCAACGCGTTTCTGTTGCCTAACGCCTGTCCGCCTAAGGTGAAACGACGGAAATTATCGGTTGCCAATCGCGCTCAAGCCGACGCCCAATATCATCATGATCACGTAGATCAAAATGAGCAGTAGGCCCAGACCGATGGCGATGAAGCTGAACATCTTGGCTTTCTTTGAAGCGTCCTGTGCGCCGGCGATATCACCTGCCGCCACTTTACCATTGACCTGCGTTGCGAAAATGATCGCCGGAATGGCCAGGGGCCAGCAACAGAAAATTGAGATAATCGCCGGCACGAGATAATTCGGTACCGTCCCTGATGCTGATCCACCGGCCGGTGGCGGAGTCCAATTTTGCGACATGTTAAGTCTCCTAGTTTTCCAGTTTGTAACTGCTTATCAAAAGTTGATGAGGCCCGCCTGATAGCCATCATTTACTAGCGAGATCCGATGGGGCCCGGCGAATTCCGAGGCTTTACTTTCAGGGGTTTGCACCGCAAACAGCGAAGCATAACTAACAAAAGAGGCGCTTGCTTGTCAATTTAATTCGCGAGTAAATCCCGCATTCTCGCCGCGCTGAACCGCAGCGACCGGATCAAAGCCGCAATTGACTCAGCAAACCGAGATCGGGGATAGTCTGAGCCGTTTCGCGAAACCGGTTCTTTCGCTGCGCATCATCAATTGAAGCAAGTTCTACAAAACCTAAAAACCGGCGCCGTCACAGTCACTGATGTGCCGGTTCCGGTGGCTCGACCTGGCTTTGTGTTGGTCCGCACGGCAGCGTCGTTGATAAGCGCGGGTACCGAACGAACTGCGGTGGAAGCCGGCCAGAGGAGCTTGATTGGCCGCGCCATGGATCAACCCGCGCTCGTGAAGAAGGTGATTGAGCGCGCGACTCACGAAGGCATCGCCAACACCGTCGGCGCGATCCGGGCAAAGCTCGCGTCGAACGTGGCCCTCGGTTATAGCGCTGCGGGCATGGTGATCGGAATCGGCGAAGGCGTAACGAGCTTTCGCGAGGGTGATCGTGTTGCATGCGCGGGACTCGGATACGCTTCGCATGCGGAAGTCCTCGCGGCGCCGAAGAATCTGTGCGTGGCGATTCCTGACGGCGTGAGCTTCGAAGGCGCGGCATTTGGAACAGTCGGCGCGATCGCGTTGCAGGGCGTGAGACTCGCTGAGCCGACATTAGGAGAATCCGTTGTTGTAATCGGTCTCGGACTAATTGGACAGCTAACAGTGCAGTTGCTCAAGGCAAACGGATGTCGTGTGTTTGGGATCGATCTGGCTCAATCGAAAGTTGATGTCGCAAAGCAAACCGGCGCTGACGAGGCTTCGGCGCCGGATGATCAGGCGAAAGAACGCGTCCTGGAATGGACGCGCGGACGCGGCGCGGATGCGGTCATCATCACAGCGGGGACCGATTCGAATCAGCCGATTGAACTCGCTGGAGATGTCTCGCGATCAAAAGGACGCGTCGTGGCGGTGGGCGCAGTTGGTCTGAACATTCCGCGGCAGACTTTCTATGATCGTGAACTGACGTTCCGTGTTTCGAAATCCTATGGACCTGGTCGTTATGATCCCGAATACGAAGAGCGCGGTCACGATTATCCGTTCGCCTATGTACGTTGGACTGAGGGCCGCAACATCGAAGCCTTTCTCGATCTCATGGCCGGTGGCGGCGTGGATGTCGAGCCACTGATCACACATCGTTTCGATCTCAACCGAACTGAAGAAGCTTACAAGCTGATCACGGGTGAGATTGATGAACCGCACGTCGGCGTCCTGTTAACGTATGACACGGAACGATCGGTTGAGCGCCGAATTGCGCTCGCGACAAAGACAGCTGCGCCGGCAGACAGTGTTTGCGTGGGAATGATCGGCGCGGGAGGTTACGCGAAGGGCGTTCTGCTGCCGCAGTTCAAATCGGCAGGCGCAGATTTTCAGTCGATTGCTACGGCGTCCGGTGTGACTGCGCGCGAAGTTGGAACGCAGTACGGTTTTCGCGCGGCGGTCTCGAGCGCGGACGAAGTGATCGACGACAGCTCGACAAACCTGGTTGTCATCGCGACGCGCCATCGCACGCATGCTGAATTGGCACGACGTGCGCTCGCCGCCGGCAAGCATGTGTTCGTCGAGAAACCGCTCGCGCTTGACGATCAAGAACTGGACAAGGTGTTGGCTGCTGCCGGCGATTCAAACGGCAGGTTGATGGTGGGATTCAATCGGCGCTTTTCGCCCCTGGCGATTGCCGCAAAGGATTTCTTTGCCGGCAGAACAACACCGCTGACGATTAGCTATCGCATCAACGCCGGGCGCGCGCCGGCCGATCATTGGACTAACGATCCTGCCGAGGGCGGTGGGCCCATCCGCGGCGAAGTCTGTCATTTCATAGACTTTCTTCACTACATCACCGGATCGTTAACCGCGCGTGTCTTTGCTGAATCTCTGAGCATCGCCAAATCGGATTTCAGTAACGAAGATTCAATCGTTGTCGCGGTCCGGCTGGGCGACGGCTCAAACGCGTCGATCGTTTACTCAAAGGAAGGCAATCGCGCGCTGCCGAAGGAGCGCATTGAAATCTTCGGCGGCGGCAAGGCCCTGGTCATCGATGATTTCCGGACGTTGACGGTTTACGAAGGCGGCAAAGGGAAAACTACGAAACTGAGGAAGCAGGACAAAGGTCAGGCCGATCAGGTCCGAGCAGTCTGTGCCGTCGTTTGCGAAGGCAAGCCTGCACCGATCGCACTGGAAGATTTGGCGACGACGACGCGTGCGACGTTCCGCATACTCGAATCGCTGCGAACGGGATTGCCGATCGAAGTGTAGTTACCCCTCTCCCAGAGGGAGAGGGGGAAAGCAAAGAGCGCCGGTGAAGCGCGCTAAGTCCCTCACCCTAACTCTCTCCCAGGGGAGAAGGGAACAGGAATCCATCTATGCTCAAGATCGTCAACGTTGCCGGCGCGCGCCCAAACTTCATGAAGGTCGCGCCAATTGTCGCCGCGATGAATCGGCGCGCGAAAGAGTTTCGTCATGTGCTGGTGCACACCGGTCAGCACTATGACTCGGCGATGTCTCAGGCCTTCTTTCGCGACCTGGAAATCCCCGAACCTGATATCGACCTCGGAGTTGGTTCGGGCAGTCATGCCGTCCAAACCGCGGGCGTCATTCAGGCGTTCGAACCTTACGTCATTAGCGAAAAGCCTGATTGGGTGCTGGTCGTCGGTGATGTGAACTCAACCGTCGCGTGCGCGCTGGTGTGCGCAAAGCTCGGCGTGAAGGTCGCGCATGTCGAAGCGGGTTTGCGCAGCCGCGATCGCACAATGCCGGAAGAGATCAATCGCGTCCTGACAGATCAAATTGCGGAATTGCTGCTGACGCCTTCCGAAGACGCGAACGCAAATCTTCGCGCCGAAGGAATTCCGGAAGCGAGAATTCGGATGGTCGGCAACATCATGATCGATTCGTTGAATGCAAATCTCGAACGCGCGCGCGGATCGACAATTCTCAGCGAACTGGATCTTGAAGGTAAGGATTATGGAGCGCTGACTCTACATCGTCCGTCGAACGTCGATGAACGAGCCGCGCTAGTGCAAATTCTGAATGCGCTGAAAGAGATTGGTCGACGCGTACCGATCATTTTTCCGGCCCATCCCCGGACGCGAAAAATGATTGACGAACTGGAACTCACGTCTGAATTCGAGAACGCGCCGGGTCTCGTGATGATCGAGCCTGCCGGTTATTTGGATTTTCTGAAGTTGATGAGCGGCGCGCGACTGGTGCTGACGGACTCTGGCGGCATTCAGGAAGAGACGACCGTGCTGGGAATTCCGTGTGTCACCCTGCGCGAGAACACTGAGCGTCCCATCACGGTTGAGATGGGCACGAACACGATTGCCGGAACTGATACAGGCAAAATCGTTGCGGCTGCGAATCGCGCTCTCGACAATCCTCCTGATAAATCGAATCTGAAAATTCCGCCATTGTGGGATGGACGGACGGCGGATCGGATTCTCGATGCGCTGGCAGAAGCCCGACCGTGAGGGAGGGCTATTGAGCCACAGATTCACACGGATGAACACTGATCAGAAAAATGCTAATGCTCTGTTCTCTTATCTGTGCAAATCTGTGTTCATCGGTGGCTGATAATCTTAGGCGCGAGTTGCCCTCGCTGACGCGGGCTTCCGACAACTTTGCCCTTTCCTCTCTTCCCCTTTAACCTCTTTCAATCTCAATGAATTTCATTTCGAAGATTAAGAAAGCTTTGCGCGGCGAAGTTGATACGCGTGCTGCTGCGCAGGAAGCTGCGCGCCGCGCGCGCGGAACGCTCGAGCAACGGCGCGAACGTGCATCGTTGGATGAATTGAGCGAGCAGCCGGCCCGTTTGCGCGAGGAGTT
>DATLVM010000416.1:0-2952 GCA_035577445.1 Pyrinomonadaceae bacterium | reverse complement strand
ATCTTCGCTGATTATCATTACGTCGGCACAGGCGACGTCGGTGGCTCGCCGAATGAATCGTCGGTGAAGCTGATGGAAGCAATCACGACGCGAGCGAAGACTTCGTTACCGCAACTATTTCCTTTCGGTTCGACGCCGGCTCCGCCAAGTCCGCCCGTCCAGGTCGGTGATGGATCCATCCGCGTGGTTTGGTCGAAAGCCGATCAGATGTTCCAGGACATTCTGAACTGCTGCTCGACTGATCGCCTGCCGCGATACAAAGGCGATCTCGAATTGATTAATCACTCAGCCGGATCGTTAACATCTGAAGCTTATCAAAAGCGTTGGATACGAAAAAACGAACTACTGGCTGACGCGGCTGAGAAAGCCTCCGTCGCCGCCGAGTGGTTGGGCGCTCGCGCGTATCCGCGCGAAAGGTTGAACGGCGCATGGACACTCGTGATGGGCGGACAGTTTCACGATCTGCTGCCGGGCACGGCGACACCCAAAGCGTTTGAGTTCGCCTGGAACGATGACGTGATCGCGATGAATCAATTCGCGGGAGTCCTGACGAGCGCTACGAATGGCGTCGCCTCCGCGCTGAACACCGAAGCCAAAGGCACCGCCATCGTCGTTTACAATCCGCTGAACGTCGACCGTGAAGACGTTGTCGAAGCGAGCATCAGTTTTCCCAATGGCCTGCCTCACGCCGTGCGAGTTGTCGGGCCGGACGGCAAAGAAGTTCCTTCGCAAATTTCTAACGGCAAGGTTCTATTTCCCGCGAAGGTTTCTTCAGTAGGATTCGCTGTTTATGACGTACAGGCGGCGGATTCGTTTTTGTCGGCGGGCGATCTGAAGGTCACCGAATCGTCTGTGGAAAACTCGCGTTATCGGGTGACGATCGATAAGAAGGGCGATGTCGCCAGCATCTTCGATAAGCAACTGAATCGCGAGCTCCTGTCCGCGCCCATCCGCCTGGCAATCTCAACCGACAATCCAAGTCAATGGCCCGCGTGGAACATGGACTTCGCAGACGAGCAACGCGCGCCGCGGAATTTCGTCTCAGGCGACGCGAAGGTCCGCGTCGTGGAAGCCGGACCGGTGCGCGTCGCGATTGAGGTCGAACGAGAAACCGAAAGGTCGAAGTTTGTCCAGACAGTGAGCCTGTCAACGGGCGACGCCGGCAATCGCGTCGAGTTCAGTAACGTCATCGATTGGGCAACCAAAGAAGCGAATCTCAAGGCCGTGGTTCCGTTAAGCGCAGCGAACAATCTGGCAACCTACAACTGGGATGTTGGAACGATTGAACGTCCTAATGAAGAGGAACGTCAGTTCGAAGTTGCTTCTCATCAATGGATTGATCTTACCGACAAGGCCGGTTCGTTCGGGGCGACCGTCTTGACCGATTGCAAGAACGCTTCGGACAAGCCTGACGATAAGACGCTGCGATTGACGCTGATTCGGACGCCGGGCACTCGCGGCGGGTACGCAGATCAAGGCACGCAGGATGTTGGTCATCACGAGATCGTCTTTGGGCTCGCCGGTCACGCGAATGATTGGCGTCAGGCACAAACAGATTGGCAAGCTTACCGACTGAATCAACCTCTGATCGCTTTTCAGAGTTCTGCTCATCCAGGCTCACTTGGCAAATCTCTTTCATTGCTCAAAGTCAGCAACGATCGAATTCGGGTAATGGCTTTTAAGAAAGCCGAGCTGAGCGACGAGTTGATCGTGCGCATGGTCGAGATGGATGGGAAACCCGCCGCCAACGTCCACGTGATGTTTGCTTCGGGTGTGGTTGCTGCCCGTGAAGTCAACGGACAGGAACAGCCAATCGGACCCGCGACGATCTCGAACGGCGAGTTGCTTACATCCTTCACGCGTTATCAACCGCGCACCTTTGCCGTGAAGCTGGCGCCGGCGCGCGTCAAAGTCGCGCCGATTTCTTTCCAATCAGTCCCGCTCGACTACGACATGTCGGTTGCGACGCGGATGGGCCGTCCGGCTGACGGGAGTTTTGATTGGGCGCCGAACAATCAAGGCTCATCGCAGGGGAAGGCGCTGCCCGCTGAGATGCTGCCGCGACAGCTTAGCTTTGGCGCAATTCGTTTCGATCTGGCAGCAGCGGGAAAACCCAACGCCGTGGTGCCGCACGGACAGACAATCATGCTGCCCGCAGGAAAATACAATCGTGTGTATCTGCTCGCCGCCGCGGCGAACAACGATCAGAAAGTAACGTTCAAGTTTGGCGACCAAGCAACTGACCTAACGATTCAGGAATGGACCGGGTTTGTGGGCCAGTGGGACGATCGAATTTGGAAAGTGACCGAGCAAACAATCCCACCGCCGCAGGGCTCGCCGCCGGGAACTCCACCGCGCATTCGTGTTAACCAGTACGGGGAGATGGTTGGTTTGCGCCCAGGCTTTATCAAGCGCGCGGACATTGCCTGGTTCAGTTCACAACGTCGCGACGCCGCCGGCAACGCCGAGCCCTATGTTTACTCTTATCTGTTCGCATACGCCCTCGACATTCCGCCCGGCGCGAGGACCATCACGCTCCCGGATAACGAGCGCGTTCGCATCCTGGCGATGACCGTGGCCGATGAGCCATGGGCGATTACTCCGGCACAGCCGCTTTACGACACTCTCCAACATCAATGATGCAGACGCACGCCATCGCGCAACGGCTCTCCCTAATCATGATTGTCGCAGGGTTGTTCGCGCATGGCGCGCAGAGCCAGACGCGCGTCACGATCGCGCACAACGATAACAAGTCAGCAAATCCTGAATTCAAGTTTGCCAATGTCCCTTTGCCGTCTCGCGACGATGCAGCCACGCACGCGCGAGTGGTAATGGTGGATGGCGACGCTGATGGCAACGGCGCTGATGTGACTGCATTAACCGATGGCGTGCTCCCAACCTCCGGCGACCAGCCACGTCGGAACTTCTTTGTGACTGCCGGCAGCGGCGGCG
>DATLVM010000415.1:0-3300 GCA_035577445.1 Pyrinomonadaceae bacterium | reverse complement strand
CACTTGGGAAATTATCTCGGGGCATTGCGCAACTGGGTGGCGCTGCAAACTGAATACGAAAGCTGCTTCTGCATTGTAAATCTTCACGCGATCACAGTGCCGCAGGATCCGAAGGTGCTGGCGAAAAAATCGCGTGAGCTGGCGCGCATTTATCTGGCTGTCGGAATCGATCCCAATGTCTCAACGGTGTTCATTCAGTCGGACGTGCCCGAGCATACGGAGCTGGCCTGGATACTCAACTGCGTCACGCGCATGGGTGAGCTTCAGCGGATGACGCAATTCAAAGACAAGGCGCGCAAGCAGCAAGAAGAAAATGTCACGGTGGGCTACTTCGATTATCCGGTGTTGATGGCGTCAGACATCCTGCTATATCAAACCGATCTCGTGCCCGTCGGTGAGGATCAGAAACAGCATCTGGAGCTGACGCGCGATATTGCGGTTAGATTCAATCGGGACTACGGGCAGACGTTCGTGGTTCCCGATCCGTTCATTCCGAAAGTCGGCGCGCGCATCATGTCGCTCGCCGATCCGCTGAAGAAGATGTCTAAGTCCGATGAAGAGAGCGACGCCGGTTGCATCATGTTGATGGACGATGATGATGCTGTCCGCCGCAAGTTCAAGCGGGCGGTGACCGACTCAGGAACCGACATCAAGTTCGATGCGAATCGGCCGGCTATAAATAATCTGCTGACGATCTATCATCTGCTCACCAACAAATCGCCAGCCGAAATCGAGGAGCACTTCAGCGGCAAAGGCTATGCAAAGCTGAAAGAGGAACTGGCCGACGTGACGATCGAGTTTCTCAAACCGTTTCAGGAACGCCTGCGCAGTATCGATGATGATAAACTTGACCAGATTCTGGAGCAGGGAGCCGAACGCGCCCAGGCGATTGCCCGACCCACATTGGAACGCGCGAAAGCCAACATGGGAGTAATCGGCGCCAGGCATTAAGATTCGCTAGATTAGTAAAGATGGAAGAGTCCACCCAAATCGAGCCGACCGCTGAACCAAGTGCTGAGGCGGCGGAAGCTTCGACCAAGATCAACGTCGCCGGCGCGCAGCCCGAGATTGCTCCTGATCACGACACCGACCAACTCAAAATAACTCTGGGCGAATTCGAAGGGCCGTTGGATCTGTTGCTTTACCTGATTCGTCAGGAGCAGGTGAACATCTATGAGATTCCCGTTGCACGCATCACTGATGAATATCTGCGTTACTTGAACCTGATGCAGGAACTCGACCTGACGGTCGCGGGAGATTTCCTGGTGATGGCGGCGCAGTTGATCGAACTCAAGTCGCGAATGCTTTTGCCGCGCGATCCATTCGCGGCGGCGGAAGAGCAGGAAGATCCGCGCGCCGAACTTGTCAATCGCTTGCTTGAACACGAGAAGTTCAAAGCTGCGGCGCAGATGCTCTGGTCGCGAGCGACAGTCGAACAGGCGGTCTTTACCCGCGCTGAGATTGAAACCGATACGAAGAACCCGGAGGTCGCGGTCGGCCTTTTCGACTTGCTGCGCGTGTTTCAGCAGATTCTTGCGCGTCACCAGGAAGAAGTCCTCATGGAGATCGAACGTGAGGAAGTAACGATGGCGGAAATGATCGATCGACTCCGAAACATGGTTCGTTCCGCCGGCGAGTTGAACCTAATCAAATTTTTTGAGCGGGCACAATCACGCCGCGAACTGGTCGTGGCATTCCTTTCCGTGCTCGAACTTGTCCGGCTCAGTGAAATATCGTTAGTTCAACGCGAAACCTTTGGCGACATCACCGCGTGCGCGGTGACGCCCGCAACTTAATCACGATGAGTAAAGCAGCGAAAACAGCAGAGGTTGTAGACCTTGAAGCGACGCCGGTCGAAGCTGAAGAAGCGCCAATCGAAGGACGGCGCGAAATCAGCGAAACCGAGTTGCGATCCATCACCGAGGCGTTGATATTCGTCGCCGAAGAGCCGATCAGCGCCAAGTTCATCGCCGACGTGATCGACGTTGAGCGCGATGACGTCGAGAAGGCCATTGAGAATCTCGCGCAGGAGTACGAGTCGCGAAGCGGCGGATTGCAATTTCGCGAAATCGCCGGCGGCTGGCAGATTGCCACGCGGCCTGAGCATCACGAACACATTCGTGCTTATTTGAGATCGAAACCCAGCGCCAAGCTATCGCTGGCGTCGCTGGAAACACTTGCGGTGATCGCTTACAAGCAACCGGTTACCGTGCCTGAGATTCTCGAAATTCGCGGTGTGCAGTCGCCTTCAGCAATCAAGACGCTGCTCGACAAGCGGCTAATCATCGCGAAAGGACGGAAGGAAACGGTTGGTCGCCCGATGATGTACGGCACATCGAAAGAATTTCTAATTCAGTTTGGATTAAAGGATCTCTCAGAACTCCCCAGCATCGAAGACTTCCAGGACCTGGCGGGTGGCGCGGTCGAGTAGTTAGGAATTAGAAGGCAGAAGGCAGTAGGCAGAACGCAGTAACAAACTTCTGTCCGCTTCTGCTTTCTGCCTACTGCTTACTGCTTTCTTCTCTGTTATGCAACAACGCCTTCAAAAACTCATTGCCACCGCCGGTATCGCCTCTCGTCGCCACGCTGAAGAGTTGATTACTGCCGGCAGCGTTACGGTAAACGGAAAGTTAATTACTGAATTAGGCGCCAAGGCCGATCCGGATCGCGATCACATCAAGGTCAAAGGCAAACTGATCAATCCCCAGTTACAACGGCATGAGAAAGTTTACGTGCTTCTCAATAAGCCCAAGGGATACCTCACGAGTCTCTCTGATCCAGAGGATCGTCCGTTGGTAATCAACCTGCTTCCCGCGAGCCTGGGCCGGCTTCATCCGGTTGGGCGGCTCGACTTCAACACCGAAGGGCTTCTGATACTCACGAATGACGGGGAGCTCACCAACATAATCACTTCGGCGAAGAACCAGGTCGCGAAAATTTACCGCGTAAAGGTGAAGGGCGTTCCGAGCGACAAGGCGATCGAGCGGTTGCGCCGTGGAGTCTCGATCGGTGAAGGCGAGCGCACCGCTCCGGTCGACATTCGAAAGCTGCGCCGGAGTGAATCCAACTCATGGTTCGAAATTATTCTCCATGAAGGCAGGAATCAACAGATTCGCCGCATGTTCGACGAGATTGGTCATTCCGTCTTGAAGTTGGCTCGCACGCAGATCGGACCGGTTACCGATGAACGATTGAGAACCGGCGAATGGCGCGCGCTCACAACTTCGGAAGTGAAGAATCTGATGAAAGCGAAGCGTCACTCCCGGTCACGATCAAACGTCGCGCGCAAGGTGCGCCTGC
>DATLVM010000414.1:0-11066 GCA_035577445.1 Pyrinomonadaceae bacterium | reverse complement strand
TTTGGTTGCGCACCCTCCGTGTTGAGACTACTGATATCAACGGTCTTGAAGTGCGGCGTGTCTCTGTAATGTGTTAGGTAGTACGCTAGGCATGTTACACGTTCAACGTCCGTCGTAGGATTCTTGTCGCGAAGAAACTCCTTCGGCGACAGAGTCCGATCACGTGAAAAGCTCTGGTCGTACGGTGCCTCCGAAAATGGCAATGTCCCGTTTGACGATCGTTGATTTCGCTCGGGCGCAAAGCCCAAAAACGTCTCACACGACTGAAGAACGCGTTTTTGTGCGTCGGAATCCAATTCTTTCAGAACTCCGATGATTGTCGATAACGCTTCAAAATCTTCCACGGCAGCCTCCGTTTAGTCTGCACCATACCAAATCTGCTTTGTTGAGTCTATGCTGCATCGTCCGAGCACACGTTGGGAGCACATCGATATGCTAAGTTCGGCGCGTGGCAACGACTTCGGAAAGTCTGGCGTTTGATCGCGGTGTGCGGCCGATGCTGGAAATTGTCTTACCCGAAAAAGCTGACGCAGTGATCGGTTTTCAAGCCGATCCTGAACTGCAAGCCCGCATCGAAGAACTCGCCCGAAAATCAACGGAAGGCGAACTCACGGAAGACGAACGCGCCGAATATGCGGGTTATGTGCGGGCGAACAAGTTCGTCGCCATTCTCAAACGACAAGCGCAGCAAATCACCAACTCCCGGTCATAGATGATCAGCACACTTCCTTCACGAAATAGAAAGTAGCACCTCGTCCGCGTAGTGGACGGTGTGAAAATAGCCCAGCGCTTCAGCGCTGGGATCAGGAAATGAAAAGATCCCAAGTCCGTGAAACGGACGGCTGAATCATGGGTGTCGCAGGACCCTGATTATCAGTCGTCCGTTACACGGACTTCGTGTTTATCGCATCATTACCCACCCATAAATGGGTGGGCTATTTTCGATCGTCCGCTTCGCGGACTCGTGTCGGTTGGGTTGGACGTCTTATGCTGTCGGGCGCTCCGCACTAAATCTAAAACACATGTCGGCGAACACTTGTCGCCACAACCAAACGACTAAAACAATCTGGCTGCGGGCAGTTTCTTACTCACGCACGAGTCGCGTTTCACAGTAAAATTCTTTTTTGAAGTGAAGCGGCGAAAAGATAGTGGGGCAGATTAGAATTCAAGCTTCAGCTCGTGCCTTATTAGCAGCCTAAGGGTCGAACTCTAAACTCAAACTGACCCACCACCGGCGACAGAAGGTAGATTGGCAATGAGACGATCGAGTGGCTCCAGCGCAGAGAGTTCAGCCCAGGCGTTCAAACAGGAGGATATCTCTCTGCTTATCAAGGCGGTGAAATTCTCAGCAGAGAAGCATAAAACACAATACCGCAAAGGCGCCGAAGGTTCCCCTTACATTAATCATCCGATTGACGTGGCAGAAATGCTTTGGAATACCGGCAGCGTCCGCGACATACATGTAATCGTTGCCGCAATTCTTCACGACACAGTTGAAGACACCAGGACAACACCTGCAGAGATTGAAGAGCACTTCGGCCCAGTAGTACGGTCGCTGGTCCAGGAGGTCACCGACGACAAAAGCCTGCCGAAGGCTGAACGAAAGCGTCTTCAGATCGAGCACGCTCCACACCTGTCAACGGGCGCGAAGCAGATTAAGCTGGCTGACAAGATCTCGAATATTCATGATGTCGCGTTCGCTCCACCGGCTGATTGGCCTTACCAAAGAAGGCTCGAGTACCTGACTTGGGCCGATAAGGTGGTTAACGGTCTACGCGGATGCAACGAAGGGTTGGAACAGTTGTTCGACAAAACGCTAAGCCGCGCGCGTTCCCAACTTCACGCTGACACTACGAACCTGGATGTATGATTGACAACCGCTTCAATTGTAGACGAGATACGATCTGAGTTTTGACACATCCAAAAAGCCTATGCTGAAGAAGTAACAACGGCCAAAAGAAAAGTGTTTGGGTCACTCAAAAACGACGAAGGAGGTTTAGAGTGTAGTGGGACGCAAAGCCAGTTTTACCTGCCAACTCTGTGGCAAAGAGGCCGGGTCAATTGAAGTCATCGACAATGACCACGTCCGGCTGCACGGTCTTAACGACCGGACTGAGAGCGCGAATTCCAGTGCGTTCAAGGCGATAGATAATAGCGATGCCCGTGCTTTATATCAGCTCAACGAAGAATATGTGTCGCTCTACTGCCCTCGGTGCGACTGCTCATACTGCAAGGAGCACTGGAAAATACGACTTTTATTTGACGATGGCTTCTATGATGCCACTTACGGAGAGTGTCCTGCCGGACATGAGCGCAGAATGGACGACTGAGCCTTGCGCGCCAAAGCCACTGCGGTCCAGGCCTGGCCCCGATGGTTTCGGGGCAACTAGGCAATCCTTTTCGATTAGTTCTCTGAAGGATGTGAACTGAATCATCGCCGCAGAGCGGCGAGATGTTATAGCTACGAGAGCGCCTCTTATCATCTCCGCAAAGAGCGAAATGCTCAGCATTTCGCTCTTTGCGGAAGAAGTGAGAAGGCCGTGCACTTTCTATAAACATTACGTGCCTACGGCACGTTACTGTCCTGACTCGCTCGAGCGATTACTTTTAAGGCAAAGCGGGGCAACTACTTCTTCAGCAGCTCATCGATCGCACCGCTCAGCTTTTTCATCGGGATGTCTTTGGCCGCGATCTTTCCCTCGCGATCCAGCAGGTAGTAAGTGGGCGTGCCCTTCACGTTGAACAATTTTACCAGGCTCTGGTCCGCATCGTGGATCTGCGGCCACGACATGCCTTTGCTTTTCACCATCTCCTGGACCGGCTTCACCTCATCATCGAGAGAGATGCCCACGACGGCCACGCCTTGATCCAGATACTTCGCGTAAAGTTCTTTGAGCAGAGGAACCTCCCCCACGCACTGCGCTCAATAAGTGCCCCAGAACTTCAGCACCAACACTTTCCCTTTGTAGCCGGTGAGAGAAATCGGATCTCCGGTGATGGTGGTTCGCTCAAACGCGGGCGCCGGCTGTCCGAGATTGAGAAACTCAATTTCATGCAGATTGCCTTCAGCCGCTTCCACATAGCTCGTCCCGGGAAATTCAGTGACGACGGTTTGAAAAGCTTGGCGGGCTCGCTCGGTATCGTTGGTTCTCCAATAAGCATCGCCAATAATGAACCGGGCTTGAGCCTTGATGTCCCGGTCAGACGCAGTCTGGGCCAGGGCTTCGGCTTTGCCGATCAGATAGTTGTAGTCCTTACTCTTTGCGGCGGCGCTCATCAGCACATAGAAGACCTGCTTCCAGGCAGCATCATCCGGCTTCAATGTGTCTGCTTTCGCCTGGATTTCGCTCAGGCGATCGGCGCGGTTCAGCAAACGCAGGGCTTCAATCGTCGCCGTGACTGTGGCCGGCGTTCCCGGATGTTTCTCGCGATACAGCCAAAGCTCCGCCGACCATTTTAAGTTTGGATCGTTCGCGTCACCTGGTTTGCCGCCGGACTTCGAGAACTGTTCGGCATCTTTTTTACTCTGCGCAATCATCGCCTGGACCTGGTCCATTTCCTGGTCAGGCGCCGGTGCATTCTGCGCGTTTACTGTCAGGGCATTTACCGTCAGCGTAAACAGCAGGCCGAGACGAAACAATCGGGCTGGAGTTTTGTGAAGCATCTTATCCCTCCGTCCTGGTCGCGGCATTATCAGCCAACCATTCATTATTAGCCAGAGATGAATAGGGCAAAACCGTTTCGTAAGGCAGTTGGAATCGTCAACGCCGCAAAAAACAATACGGTGGAGGTTCCTTGCATGGACCTCCACCGTTCGCTTTAGCTTCAAGTTTCAGATTTAAGTTTCAAGCCAAAAACAGAACTCCAAAACTCTTGAACGCAAACTCTCGAACCTGATCCCGTGATAAGCGCCTCGATCGAATCGGAACTTACTACGGGCTTCTATCTGTCACGGCTTCACCGTGAAGGACGCGGGCAGGATGCCCACGAACCGCGGGCAAGATGCCTGCGCTCCCAGCTTACGGTTTTTTACCTTTACCTTTGCCGCCGCCCTGACCTTTGTCGCCGGTTGCGGCTGGTGGTTTCTGATTTCGTTCCTGATGCTTTGGCGCTGCTAGTGTCTGCGGCTTCGCCTCAGACTTTGCCGGCTTGCCTACACGATCTCCCTGCGCTCGCCCTTGTGCCGGACGCTGGGCTTTATCCTGAGCGTGGGTCTGCGTGCGAGCGGCCTTCTCTTGATCACGCGTATCTTTTCTTTGCTGCTGCTCAAGCTTACGCGCGTCCTTATTGTCTTTCGCGGCTTCGCCGGTTACGCGGCCTGTCTCCTGTTTGCGTCCGGTATCTGCCTGCTGTTCCTGCCGGCGATCGTCTTTGACTTTGAACTTTTGATTTCGGGCCGTGTCGGATACACGTTCTACGCGCATCGACTTTGGCAGGTCCTTCCGAAACTTCGACTCGCGGATATCGCTGCCGACATAGACCGGCGTGTCTCCAAGTTTCTTCGCAATGCCCGGCGGCAAATCAATTTTGCCGCGGCCCCAGGCAGAATGAATCACTGCGTTTCGCAGCGGAGTCAGTGTCAAAGGATCGAGCGTCGACCTTACTGATGCCAATCGCTGCTGATCGATTCTGTGGATGCTGCGCGGATCGATGGGGCGGCCCCAGGCATCCATCGGCACGACAGTCACTGCGCCTGGAATGGCGAAATTAACAAGTTGCGTCGGCACTACATTGTTTCGGGTTAGATAATGCGGCTGCCAGTTATCATCGTAATAACGCGGCGCATAACTGTCGCCCGGACCAAGCGGGACCCAACCCATTTGGTTGTTGTCCCCGGAAACGAAAGCGACGAGGGCCGGCGCATACGATCGCGTCGTGTTCACTCGATCGGGAATCCAGTACCATTGATTACTCACGTTGGCCCAACGTCCATAGTGATAGGGCGCATAGCCCCAGGGCTCACTGGAAACCCAGGTCGGCCCATACCCATTACTGCTGGTCCACTGACCCTGCTGATAGGGAACCCAACCATTATTAACTCGGGGCCGCCAGGCATAACCATAACTGCCCACGTTCTGCCACTCGCCGTAAGCATCAAGGTCGTTCAGACCCGGAATGTTTGAACTCGCGTACTTATAGCTCGCGTTGCGCTGGTAAGGATCGTAATAGTTTGGATCGCTGAGATAGGCGTCGTAGTTACTGTAACGACCGTCGTAAGAATTCGGATATTGGTAACGGTAGTAATTATCCACCTGAGATCCGGCGTCCTGGCGATTCAATCTCGAGAGGGCTAACTCCGACGCGGTCTGACCGAGCAGCGTGAGCATCTCACCTTTATTGATTTCCCCTGAACCCGACTGGCCAACTACCCGCGCCAGTCCGCTCAGGACCGAAACGAGCACACTGCCATTCTGATTAATCCCGACGTTGTAAAGCCCCGGCTGAGCAAAGTCTATCGCGCCGTTCGGAGTGGCGACTTCAAATAATTCATTGGGCTGTAGGTATCCGACTTCGAACATGGCTGAGCCGTCGCGGAGCGCGAGCTGTGTGCGACGGTCCCCGTACGACACTACGTCGAGCGAGGTGTTTGGATCGAGCCGCGCGAAATTGCGCCCGTTAAAAGCCAGCGAAGTGCGCGCGTTATCGCGCGTGTAAATCCGATCCCCTTCGGAAACGGGTTGGTTAATCTGTGCGGCGGTCCACCGAGCATTGGGCTCGGTGTTAGCGCGGTCATCGCAGAAAGCGACGTCGCCATCGACGCGCTGTATGCGCGCGGCATTTGGTAGTGCCTCAGCCTCCACCGTCTGTTCGTGTTTTGCGTAATACCACACGCCCAGGCCCGCGATGACTGCGAGCACCGCTGCCACGATCGTACCGTGCGGCCATAACTTGATCCTGCTCATAAAAAAGTCTCCTTTTTGATCCACTGTAATGTTTCTGCTAACCCTTTGGTTTGCTCGTATCTTCGGCAAAATGTCTCGCCCCGTACGGTGCTGGTAGAAAAAGCATTTCTGACGGTGCGAGGAGCTAAGCCTTTATACAGGAGGCATCTTCAGCCGTCTGTGGGTTAGCACACATAGCAGTCCTGGCTGATATTTAGTGCCGTCGGGAAGGCCCTTCGTTAGAGGATTTATTCGCAGCGTGTCCATAAAAAACAAAATGCCGCGATTGCTCGCGGCATTTCTTGAGGTTGGATTTGATTATTGTCTAAACCGATTAGGGCCGGCCAAGGATCCCGCCGAGAATGCTGCCTCGACTGTTGCGACTGTTGTTTCCGTAGCCGCCATATTGCTGATAGCCCTGCGCGTAGCCCTGTTCGAAGCCGCTGCGAAAAGCCTGCGATGAAGCCTCGCGCCAATAGTGCGAACGCTGCGGGCTATAGCTCTGGTTGCGTTGCGCGTCGCTGGCGCCGGTGTTCAAGCCGTACTGGTAACCTTGATTGAATACCGCCTGGTTGCCACCGTAGTTGCCGTAGTTGCCATAGCCTCCGTTGCCATAGGCGCCATTGTTTCCGTAGGTCCCATAAGTGCCGTAGTTGCGATTGTCGTAGCGGCCGTTGTTGCCGTTGTTATAGACACGACTCCGTTGAATTGCCTGTTCACGACGAATGGCCTCTTCACGGCGAATGGCCTGTTCGCGGCGCATGGCCTGTTCGCGGCGAATAGCCTCTTCACGGCGTTCGCGCTCGCGATCGTTGCGCCAATCGCGGTTTTGGGTCTGAGTCTGATTCTGATTATTCGTCCAGGTGCCGCGATCGCGTCTGCGATCCTGACGGTTGTCGCGGTCACGTCGATCCTGTGCCTGGGTCGTCATCCCTGCGGCTGCGGATATGCCGAATATGAAAGCGAGCGTCAAAATTGCGCCGCCAATCTTAGTGCTTAAATTTTTCATTTGATTGATTCGTTCCCTTTCCTCGCCAAAACAAGGGCAATGGTTGTGCCTTCGATCACTCCAGACAAGGAACGTTGATTTGAAAGGCGTTTGTGCAAAGTAACTTCGCGCCGGCATCCCCGTTTGGTGCAGGGAAAAGACGTAATAGACTTTTTGAGGGAAAGAAGTCCGAACTGGTCGAGATGCGAAACGAAACCCGCGAAGCGGGTGTCAGCGTAAAGCCCGGGGCGTGAGCCCCGGGAACGCATTAGGATAACAAGCCAAGCCCGCGGAGCGGGCGACAGACGGTAGGTACAGAACCGCTTGCGATAGCAAGCGGGTTAACAAATTCAATTTTGGGAAATCAATTTGGTTTTGCCTGGTATCGCAGAAGACGTGACCCGCTCGCTATCGCAAGCGGTTCTGTAACTCTGTCACCTGTTTCGCGGGCTAATGACAATTTGGGATTCGCGATCCTGGGGCCGACGCCCCAGGCCTTATGCTTTCGCCTGCTCCGCAGGCTGACGGTTCTTGCTCCCTAACTTCGCGGAGCAACATAACTCCGTCTGGCCTTAATTACCATTTTGCCCTTTGAGTTTTGAATGGCGGGCGTCAAATCCAGCCTGAGTTTTCGCGTTGTGCCGTCGCGGTTCTTATTGGTCGAGACAAACGCGAGGTTGTAGCGGCTGCGCAAATGATCGATTAACGTTTGAAAAGTCGTTTCGAGTTTCTTGGGTTCATCCGCGAGAACTTCGCCACCCGTTTCGTTGGCCAGCGTTTGAATGTCCATGTAGTCGGCGCCCGCAACCTTGAATAGCCGGCTCAGCCCGATGATGTTCGCGTTCTGAAGCGTCTGGCCTACGCCCTTCGGTATGATGCCGCAGACAACACTGCCTGATTCATAAACCGCCAGAGCAGCGGACTTTCCACTGGGACTGTGCGGGCAATCGAACCAGCGCGTGAATGCGGTAATCACAATTATCACGCGCCGGCCGGCGGGATTACTGGCCATCGTCATGTACTTCGCAGCGTAATCGAAAACAGTGTTAAGGCAATGCCCACCCATCGAGGTTAGTGGCGGAATACGATTGAGTGCCTCTTCGAGCTGAATCCGATTGGTGGTGAACGGCTGGATCAGATCGGTTTTCGTGTGGTAAGCCACCACCGCGACCTCGTCCGACGGTTTCAGACGATCGAGAGCTTCACGCGCCGCCCGATGCATCTGATCACTGTAAGCATCAAAACACATCCACTTCGGGCAACATTCAACCGCGTTACCGCGATCGATGAGCAACATCACCGAGAGCGGCAACTGGTCCGTGCTAAAGTGCGTGATCTCCTGTTTCGTGCCGTCTTCGTAAAGCAGGAAGTCCTCTCGATTCAAGCCTCCGACAACGCGAGCAGTATTTTTCTGCATCACGAGCGCATCGACCTTAACCAGGTCAGTGTCGATCTTGACGACATCATCGCTTGATTCGGGTGTCGGCGTCGGTTTAGGGAGTTGGATTGCTGTTCGGCTGGGGCGCCCTCTATTTGTATTGGCGTTCTGGTTGGGTGTCTGTGAACTAACAGAATTGCCGAACGAGAATGCCATTCCACCGATCACGATTAGCGCAAAGGTCGAAAGAAGAAAGGTCGGGTAACGATGCTTCATCTTCGTGATCGCTTCGGCCGCTTGATTGGCGTACGGATGCTATCAGAGAGACGGGCTGAGGCCGTCTTGTGTTAACTCGTGCTTTGATCCCGGGCTTACGCCTCAGGCCGGTCGTGAGCGTGCCGCCGAATTGAAGTTGCGCACTCCCGAACCTGAAGCAACCTCACCAAACCCGCACGCGCGCCTCAGGCGCGAGATAGAGTTTCCGGCCCGGTTGAATATTGAAGGCCTGATACCACGCGTCGAGGTTGCGTACGGTGTCGGCGCGATATTGATCGGGCGCATGACCATCCGTGGTCAATAGAACTTTTAGAAGCTCAGGGCGCATCTTGCTGCGCCAGCTTTGCGCATAGGCGATGAAGAAACGCTGGTCATCCGTCAGGCCGTTCGCGTTCGGCGATGACTTGCTACTGGCGCTGCGGTACGCGTCGTAGGCCGCCGAAAGTCCAGCCACGTCGGCGATGTTCTCGCTTAAAGTTAGTTTACCGTTCACGTGCATGCCGGGCAGAGGTTCATAAGCGTCGAACTCTGCGGCCAGACGATCGGCCGCAGCGCGAAAATGTTCAAGATCCGCCGGCGTCCACCAATTGAGCAGACGGCCATACGCGTCGAACTGACTGCCTTGATCGTCGAAGCTGTGACTGATCTCGTGACCGATGGTCGCGCCGATGCTGCCGTAGTTTTCGACCGGATCGGCATTGGGATCGAAGAACGGTGGATTCAAAATCGCCGCGGGAAAGTTCAAGCCGTTTTGGATCGGCAGGTTCACGGCATTAACCGTCTGCGGAGTCATCCACCATTCCGTCTTGTCCACCGGCTTACTGAGTTTCGAGATGCTCCACTGATAGTCGAACAAATCTGATCGCTGGGCATTTCCCAATGGATCGTCCCGCAGAATCTTCAAACCTGAGTAGTCGCGCCAGTGTTCAGGGTAGCCGACGCCGACGTACAACGTGCTCAACTTTGCTTTCGCCTTGGCCCGAGTCGCAGGTGTCATCCACGTGAGATTGTCTATGCGCCGGCCAAAAGCAGCGATGATGTTTTTAACCATCGACTGAATCTTCGCCTTGGCCTCGGGCGGAAAATACTGCTTCACGTAAAGCTTGCCGACGGCGTCTCCCAGCGCGCCACTGGTATTGTTCACCGCCCGCTTCCGACGCTCGGACTGTTGCGGAATTCCGTTGAGCGTGGTCCCGTAGAACTTGAACCGTTCAGCAGCGAAAGGCTTCGGCAAGAGTCCCGAGGCACGATCGATTGCATGGAACGTCAGGTATTCCTTCCAAACATCGAGCGGTTGATTTCCGACCAAAGCGGAGATGCCCGTCACTGCGCCGGGATGCCAGACGATGATCGTGGGCTGAGCGGAAAGATCGGCCGCTTTGAAGTATGTCGCCCAATCAAGTCCAGGTGCCTTGGTGGAAAAATCCTTCATCGCCCACGGATTGTTTCCCTTCTGCACATCCGCAGAATCGGTGCGCGTCGCGTGGGCCGTTGCGATCATCTTTTCCAGATCGTAAATGCGACCGGCCTTCGCTTCAGCGTCAGCGATTTGCGCAAGTTTGAGGATCTCGCCGACGTGTTCGCGGTACTTGGCCTGCAACTCAACATCATCCTTCTCGGTGCCTAAGTAGTTGTCTCGATCCGGCAGGCCCAAACCACCCTGCAACATATAAGGCACATTGTGAGTAGGATTGTTGAAGTCCGGCGAAACCCAGATACCAAAGAGGCGATCGGTGTAGAAATTTGTGCTGTTGAGCGGATCAACGTCCGCGCGCAACTCAGAGCCAAGTACCCGCGCGAGCGCAGTCTTGTCAGCGATGCCGCTGATCTCTTCAAGCTCGGCCTTGATCGGAGTCAGACCTTTCTTTTCGATGGCAGCTTCGTCCATGAAAGCATCGTAGTAATCGCCAATCTTCCGTGCTTCAGGATCGTTTGATTTGCCGGCGCCTTTGATCAAGTCCGCGGTGCGCGCATTAACCTTTTCAGCAATGGCGTCGAATGCGCCATAGCTGGGACGATCTGCCGGGATCTGCGCGGCTTTGAACCACGTGCCGTTCGCATAATCAAAGAAGTCATCGCCGGGATCGATTGACTTGTCCATGCCGGCAACGTCGATGCCCTGTGCATTCGTGCTGCGGTTTGAAAGCAGAACATTGCCGCTGGCGAGCAACAGGACCAGGACAACTACAACAATCTTCCAGCGTTTTGGGCGCATATTGTTCACTGTCATTTTTGTATTCCTATGGGTGATCATGATTTAGCTTGCCGACCGACAAACCATTTGATGCTTCGTTGGTGAGATTATTCGTGTGAAAAGTGAGTGTCAAACGAAGGAACTGTGTCAGAACCGCGAGCGGTAGCGACCGGATCAGGAAGTCCCGAGGGTTGCTAAGGTTTCTCCTGATCCGGTCGCTACCGCTTGATGGTATGAAGCAGGCGTCTCCTGCCGTAAGTTGTTAGACTGACGGTTGGATAAACAATCTGCGTTAGCAGAAGGAGACGCCAATGACAGTATATATCGGAGTCGACTTTCATGCGCGCC
>DATLVM010000413.1:0-4543 GCA_035577445.1 Pyrinomonadaceae bacterium | reverse complement strand
GTGGGAGTGGTTTCGGTTGCTGTGTAATTGCTCGTGTGATAAACAACCGCGTATGCCAATTACTGAAGAGGAATTGAGTCCTTTGCGGTTACTCATCAAGGAGGAGCTACAGACTGAGGTCCGACCTTTCCGAGAAGAGGTAAACAAACGCTTCGATGAGATCGGCACGCAAATGGACGGTCTCTATCAGCGTGATGAAAAACGAGAGCAGGAATACCTGTCTATCCGTGAGCAGATGCGACGCCTCGAAGCTCAGTCCAACTAATCCGAAGCCTTGGCAACGGTGATCGGCTCGTCAATTGTCACCCGCTCAGACGTTGAGTCAGGCACGTCCGTTTCTTCGCGCAGCACACGCGCTACTCGCGGTTTGAGCCAGAGCAACGCGAGCCCGGCGGCGATCACGTTGCACAAAACCGCGCTCCAAAATACTGGTGTCCATGAGCCGGCCTTCACCATCAGCCAGGCCGCGGCGGGTCCTCCTAGAATTGATCCCACCCCTTTCGCCGTGTATTGAATTCCGTAATTTGTCGTCGCGTGCTTGCTGCCAAAGATGTCGGCGATCGCGGCGGGAAACAGCGAGTAGATATCGCCCCAGGCAAAGAACATCAAACCCGAAATTGCGATGAACCAAAATGGATGCGCGACCACGAGCGTCAGGATCGTAATCGTGATCGCTTCCATCACAAACACAATGGCCATCGTGTCGTAACGTCCGATCCGATCCGATACCCAACCAAAGAAGGGCCGCGCCGAACCATTCAAAATCTGATTCAGCGACGACGTCAGCGTCAGAACTGTGTAGCCGCCGAACAGCGCATACTTGTCATAACCGTAGGTCACGCCAATTGGTTTAAGTTGAGCCGTCAGCATCAAGCCGCTGGCCGTGACCAGAACCATCATCAAGTAAAGCAAGTGAAACGATCCGTTGCGCAACATCTCTCTCGGCGTGTAATCACGCGTTGACTGTTGCACCTTGCGCTGCACTTTCGCTTTGATTGCTTCCCATCCCGCGGGCAGCCAACCCGTTGGCGGTATGCGGAGAAACTGCGCAGCTAAGAGCACCACCAGTCCCTGCAATGCGCCAAAGACGATGAAGGCGGTGCGATAGCCGTTGTGCTCGATCAGATAAGAGACCGGACGGATGGTGAGCGCGGTGCCGAATCCGTAAGAGCCGGCGACTACGCCCACGCAGAGACCGCGCCGATCCGGAAACCACTTCATGGCGACGCCTACGCAGCCGCCGTAAACAGCGCCCGCGCCCACGCCGCCAATCGCATAGACGAGATAAAGCGCGGGCAGTGAATCGACCTTACCAGCGCCGATCCAGCCGATTGCCACCAGGACGCTCGCCAGCGTAACTATCAACCGCGGTCCGAAGCGATCGATCAGGTAAGCGTTAATGGGAAAGAGGACAGTTTGCGCGATGATGAAGAACGTGAGCGTCCACTGCACCGCATCGAGGTGCACGTGCAGAGCCTTGGTGATGTCGGTGGTGAAAAAGGTCCAGGAGTACTGAAGATTTGCGATTGCCAGCATCGCGAGGATGCATGGCAAAAGTATCGGCCAGCGTCGAGCTGTTTGTGGTTGTGGAGACGTGGCCATCATTAATGTCGCGACGATGCGGCTTCGCCGCCCGTTGTGCGGAAGGTCTATGACCCTTCGTCGATGGGTTGACGATACTTTGGGGCTACGCCCGGGAAAATTGGGCGCAGCCCAGGATTTAAGTCGATA
The DNA here is from genome assembly GCA_035577445.1 of Pyrinomonadaceae bacterium. GTDB lineage: Bacteria > Acidobacteriota > Blastocatellia > Pyrinomonadales > Pyrinomonadaceae > UBA11740. Next base: position 2,812 of record DATLVM010000413.1, on the reverse strand, counting down.
CTAATCGGAAGGCCGGAGACCTTCCGCACATCAAGCGGCGAAGCCCCACACCACTTGTTTTTCGTAATCACTGAGACTTTGATCTCTGCTCCAATAACTTCACGCACGCATAAACCGCCTTCATATTTGGCAAAGCGACTCCCAGCTTTTCGCCGAGTTCAATCACCGCGCCCACGATTGCCTCCAGTTCAGTCGGCTTGCCGGCTTCGATGTCCTGCAGCATTGAAGTTTTGTGATGACCCACCTTCTCGGCTCCTTCGAGTCGTTGTTCGATCGTCACGCCAATATCGATGCCGAGTTTTTCGGCCACAGCCTCAGCTTCCTGCATGATCGCCGCGGCCAGCGCGCGCGTTTGCGAGCACTGAACAATTTCGATCAGCGTCGCGCGAGCCAGGGCGCTGATCGGGTTATAGGCGACGTTGCCCATGAGCTTGACCCAGATATCATGACGAATGTTTGTGCGAATCGGAGATCGCAAACCGGCCTTGATGAATGAGCCGGCGATGCCGCGACATCTTTCACTCTTGGATCCGTCAGGCTCGCCTATGGCGAACCGATTTCCTTCCGCGTGCCACACCACGCCCGGCTCGACAATTTCAGTCGAAGGGTAAACAACGCAGCCAACGACGCGCGCAGGGTCGATGTGCTGAGTAATCACGCCGCCGGGATCGACGCTCTCCAGTCGAGTTCCTTCCCACTCGCCTCCGTGCCGATAGAAGTACCACCAGGGAAAACCATTTTGGGCGGTCAACACCGCGGTATTGGTCCCGAGCAACGGCCGCAGACTCGCGGCAATTGCCGGCACGCTGTGCGTCTTGAGCGTCAGTACGACAACATCGACTTCGCCAATCGATTCGATGTTGTCTGTAGCTCTCGCTGTGACTTGAAATTCCTCGAGCTGGCTGCGGATGCGGATGCCGTGTTGCTGCATCGCGCGCAAATGCGGGCCGCGGGCAATCAACGTGACCTCTTCGCCCGCGCGAGCCAGCATCGCGCCGAGGAAAGCGCCGATTGCGCCTGCACCAACAATCGCGAATCTCATGATTGGAAGGGTGTCAGAAGCCCGCGCGTAAGGGAGGGCCACTTGCAAGACTTGCCCTCCCTGACGGTCGGGCTTCTGACACGAGCGCCGATCCCGCCTACGAGTTCCCAGCTCTCGCAACGGCTGCCGCGACATTCCGTCGCTGAATTTTGCCCGTGGCAGTTCTCGGAATTGAATCCGTGATGTAAATCGTGGTCGGGCACTTAAAGTCCGAAAGTGAAGAGCGACAGTGCGCGATTAAATCTTTCTCAGTCGCCGCATCTTTGAGCACAACTACCGCCGCCACACCTTCACCATAGACGCGATCAGGAATTCCAAAGCAACACGCTTCGGCAACCGAAGGATGGCACAGTAACACTTCATCGATCTCACGCGGCGAAATCTTTTCTCCGCCACGATTGATCAATTCCTTGATCCTCCCCACCAACGTCAAATATCCATCTTCATCCAAGGTGCCTTGATCGCCGGTGCGAAACCAGCCATTTGAAAACGACTCCGCATTCGCTTGCGCGTTTCCTTCATAGCCGGCGAACACGTTTGCTCCTTTGATGGAGACTTCGCCAGTCGCGCCCGTCGGTAAAATGTTTCCTGCTTCATCAAGGATCGCGATCTCAACCGATGTTCCTTGTCCGACTGATCCAGCTTTGCGCGCCGCGGGGGGGAGGGGATTCGAAGCCATCTGATGAGCAGCTTCAGTCATGCCGTAAGCTTCGAGCACCGGCGCGCCGAATGTTGCCTCCATATCAACCATCAATTGCGGCGCCAGCGACGCGCTGCACGAGCGGATGAAACGAAGCTGCTCCGCGCCCTCGGGCCGCTTGCCTTTGGCTCTGGAAAGCAGCACCTGATGAATCGTCGGCACGGCCGAATACCAGGTCGCGCGTTGCTCTCTGACAGTGGACCAGAAAGAGAGAGGATTGAATTTTGGCGGGACGACCACGGTTCCCCCCGTCGCAAACGTGGCCAGCGTCGAAGCTACCAACCCATGAACGTGAAACAGCGGCATCACGCAGAGCGACACGTCTTCCCGATTCAATTCATAAGTATGGGCGACGTTGCGAGCCGACGTTAGCAGATTTGCGTGAGCCAGCGGCACGCGTTTCGGCCGGCTGGTAGTGCCGCTCGTATGAAGAATCAGCGCGATGTTTTCCGGATGTTCTTCCTGGCGACGAGCGGTGTTCAGCTTTTGGCCGGCCGAAAATCGCACCCGGCCTTTGTTGTCGATCAACGCGTCGATAATCAAGACGTTACATTCATTAGCCGCGTCTCGTGCAGCCTCAGCACTGTCTGCCGGGACAATCAACGCGCGGGCGTCTGTGTCTTGCAAATAGAATTTAAATTCGTCTTGAGTGTAGGAAGGATTGAGAGGCGCCGCGGTGCCCACAGTTGAGGCGGCCAGAAAGGACGCGATTACTTCCAGCCCGTTCGGCTGCGCCATGGCGATCCGATCGCCTTTGCGCAATCCGAAATCCGTCAATTGATTCGCCAGCTCATCAACCTGCTCGGCAAATTCGTCGTAGCTGATCGATCCACTTGACGAGTAGATAGCGGCGTGATTCGGATCGCCGTTTTCCAGGAGACTTCGTATCATCATACGTGTTTGGCCGGCTCTTTACGGTCTGCAAAAACGGAGCGCAGCCTATCACGGTCGGTGGTCAGTTGTCAGTGGTGGGTTGTCAGTCGTCAGTTGTCGGTAGTCAGTTGTGAGTTGAACAAGAAGGTCGAATCTCTTAGCGACTGACTACTGACTACTGACTACTGACTACTGAC
>DATLVM010000412.1:0-13700 GCA_035577445.1 Pyrinomonadaceae bacterium | reverse complement strand
TCAGAAAGGAATCGAGCGCGACGGCAACAACGCTGCAGTGATTCACGGATATGGTGGCTTTGGCGTCAGTCTGCTGCCGGCGTTTGCGGCGCATATAATTCCGTTCCTCGAGCGTGGCGGCATCTATGCCATCGTCAACGCGAGAGGCGGAGGAGAATTTGGCGAAGCATGGCATCGAGCCGGCGCGCGCGAAAATAAGCAGAACGTCTTTGATGATTTCATCGCCGCGGGCGAGTGGCTGATAGACCAGGGTTACACGCGACGTTCGAAGCTCGGCTGTTTTGGTTGGAGCAACGGGGGTTTGTCAGTCAACGCCGTGGCGGTGCAGCGTCCTGATTTATGGAAAGCCGTCGTCGCCGGCGCGCCCGTCACCGACATGGCCCGCTTTCATTTGGCCCACGGCGCGAGACACTGGATTGCGGATTACGGATCGCCTGAAGACCCGCGTGACCTCGACTTGCTGATGCAATACAGCCCCTATCACACGCTGCCGCAACAGATCGAAGCTCCCGCGATCCTCACCATCGCTCCCGGCAATGATGACCGCGTCGCCCCGTGGCATAGCTACAAGATGCACGCTGCGTGGCTGGCCGCCAACGTCTCAAACCGGCCCGTCCTTTTGCGCGGAGAACGCCAGGCCGGACACCACGGCAATCGCGATGTGAGTAGGACCATCGACCGTTACGCTGATATCTGGGCTTTCTTTTTCCGGCAGCTGGGCCTCGACTGAAGAGTTCGTTTCAGAACCGCGAGCGGCAGCGACCGGATCCAAGAGGAACCTTAGAAATCGAACGGACTTCCTGATCCGGTCGCTGCCGCTCGCGGTTCTGAAACCATGCCAAGCCGAAAATCAGAAAGATGCTATCATCTGAGACTTTCTCGACTGGCGGCTCGACGAGTGTGATCAAGAGACCGTTACGCCGTTACCAGTTGTTCGAATCTAATCGCGCCTACCAAATTCTTTGAAAGCGATGCCGTACAAATATCTTTTCTTTGACGATTACTCGGAAGGTGCGCACCCACGCATTTTGGATGCGTTGTCGCGAACCAACCTGCAACAGGAACCGGGTTATGTAATGGACTCTTTTGCCGTCGAAGCGACCGGTTTCATCCGCGAGAGATTTGGCAGTCCTCAGGCGGATGTTCACTTTGTGGCGAGCGGCACGCAAGCAAATCTCGCCGTCCTGGCCGCGATCTTGAAGCCGTACGAGTCAGTGATCGCAGCAGAATCAGGTCATATCAATTTACACGAAGCCGGCTCGATTGAAGCAACCGGCCACAAGATCAATGCCGTTGCCGGCGGCGAGGGGAAAGTTAGGCCGTCCGAGATCCAGGACATGGTCGAGATGCACAACTTCGATCAGATGGTCGTGCCCAAAGCCGTGTACATCTCGCAATCCACCGAGCTTGGGACTGTCTATACAAAGTCGGAGTTAGAAGCGCTGTCCGAGAAATGTAAGGAGCACGAACTTTATCTATATGTCGATGGGGCGCGACTGGGCGCAGCACTAGCTTCACGCGCTTGCGATCTCGATCCCGAAACTCTCGCGAAACTCGTTGACGTCTTTTATATAGGCGGTACGAAGAATGGCGCCCTGATCGGCGAGGCTATTGTGATTGTAAATCCGGTGCTGCAGGATCACTTTCGCTACAACCTGCGACAGCGGGGCGGACTACTCGCAAAAGGACGAGCCGTGAGCCTTCAGTTCCTCGAGCTGTTTCGCGATGATTTGTACTTCGAGATCGCAAAACATGCGAATACCCTGGCGAGTCAACTGGCTGCCGGCGTCAGAGATTGCGGCTATCAGACTTTTGTTGATGCTCCTACCAACCAGGTCTTTCCAATTTTCCCTAACACAGTCATTGCACAGCTAGAGCAGAACTACGGCTTTCACGTCTGGGAGAAATTCGACGACAACAGTTCGGTAGTTCGTCTGGTGACTTCATGGGCCACCGACGAGAATGCTGTTTCCGAATTTTTGGCGACATTGAAGGCGTGCGCTCAATAACGCGTACCTATCGCATTAGTGCGCTGGCGGTCCACAGCACCGGCGCCTGGCCGTGCAAATCTCCCGTGCGCCGCTGACGAGCCAGGTAGTACTTGAACTGAGTATCGCGATCCGGCCCAACCTCAGCATTCGCTTTATTCGTTCCCACGCAGACGTCGGTCACATTCGATTGCGCGTCGATGTGCTTGACCAGGCCCAGCCACGCCTTGCGCGCGGCCGGCCCATAAGTCTTCGTCGGCAACCAACCGTTCTTTACTCCGGTAACCATCGCGAAAGTGAACATGCCGGTGCTCGAAGTCTCGGCCCACACGTCCGGATGATCGATGAGTTGGCGCCACAGACCATCTTCAGCTTGATACTTGAGCAGCGAAGCCATCATCGTCCGATAACCCTGAAGAATGCGCGCGCGCTTGGGATGGTTCTTCGGAAGTGACCGCAGCAACTCGGCCATCCCCGCGGCCACCCAACCATTGCCCCGGCCCCAATACCAGGGCGAATCCAGCGCATGGAAGAAAAGACCATTTGGCTGTTGCAGCTTGTCGAGGTACGCGGCCATCGTTAACGCGGCGCGATCGAGATACTTCTGATCATGCGTCGCACGATAGGCCTGCACCTGCACGGCGGTAATCATGTACATGTCGTCGATCCAATACCGCGCCTCGCCTGTGATTCCGTCCGGCGTGGTCTTGTCCCACTGCTTGTCAGCCAGGCCGCGGCCGAGATCGAGATACTTCTGCTCTTTGGTTTGCTGGTAAATCTCGAGAGGGATGATCCCGAACACGCGCATATCGACGTGCGCGTCCGGCGAAATCCATTTGGCATGCTCACCCAATAACGGATCGAATTTCGCAATGAGTCGCTTCTGTAGATCTTGATCCTTGGTAAGCTGCGCGACCATCAGCGAGCCATACCAGGCACAAGCTTCTGGATAGATCACAAACTGACGTTTGCCGTCTTCAACTTCTAATTTCCGTGCGACGAAGTTTTCGGCAACGCGTTTGCCAACTGCTTGCGGCGAAGTTCCCGCCGGCCAGTTGCGAAAATAGGATTGGGCATTGATACCGGCTGCGATGAGCAAGATCGCCGGCAGCGAGAACAGCGTCGCTAATTTCTTGTTTGCTTGAGACAAGATAATCCTCCTGGTTAAATTACATTTGAGGCGCGCAAAGCTTTCACGGCAATGGAAACCGTTTTTGATCCGAGTGTTTCGTGCGTAGCCTTCAGTCTGATTAACCCAGGCCCAGGTTTCGTTTTGATCCACACTGCGCCAACGCCGCCAAACAGCGCAAAAGGATTGTCGCCGATAATCTCGCCCGGACCTTGCAACCCCAGCGTGATTGCGGCGTTCGAAAATGGGCGGACGTTGCCGAACTCGTCGACGACTTTCATCACTACGCGCGTCATATCGATGCCATCTCCAATCAATTCTCGGTCGTCAGGCTCGATCAACAGTTGCCGATCCACGCCTTTGGCGGACATCTTCCGCTCAATCACTTTCTTGCCGCCGATGTAGCCTTCAATTCGCAGATCATCCCATCCGCCACCTATCCCCGCGTGCAGATTCGTCACAAACGGCGCGTACTTCAAATGATCGTAAGCCTTGCGATCAGGCTCAACCTCGGCGATGAATCTCGCGCCGATGTAGAACTTCAGCTTCTCGCAGTTTGAGCAAACCAGCGCATTCGTAAACGTTTCGTTCTCATCGCCCCGTGCCCAATCGAACGCAGGCTCCAACACAATTTCCTCAGACGGATCGCATTGCGATTTGTAAAAGCCGGCGGCCGGCTTCGGAATGCGAAAGATATCGGAAACGCCGTGATAACAAATCCGATCGCCGGAACCGAAGTAGTCGTGAGTGTTGTAGTCGAACGCGCACCAGCCAAGCCCGCCTGCGTACTTGTCATCGGACGCAAGTTGATTGTGCACGCGCGCGTGGCGGTGCGTGTGTTCGCGCAGGCGCTCAACATTGTCGTTGCGCTTGGTCGGATACATGTGGCCGTTGAATTCGGTGTTGAGGTAAAGCGGGTGATTCGGCGGGCGCAGCGGAAACCCGAAATCGTTCATCGTGAAAACATCTTCGAGCAGTTCCGAACCATACCGATTACGCACGCCGCCCGTCGAACGTGAGTCATCAAGCGAATGGGCCAGCGCATTTGTCTTTGTATACAGATCGTGGTTGTCACCCGATTCGTTAATGCGCACGCCCCAGAGGATGATCGATGGATGGTTCCAATCGCGTCGGACCATCTGCTCGACATTCTGCTGCGCGAGGTTTTGCCAATCGTCGTTACCGATATGCTGCCAACCAGGAATCTCTTCGAACACTAGCAAACCATACTCGTCACAGCCATCGAGAAAATGCGGCGACTGCGGATAGTGCGATGTGCGCACGATGTTGCACTTCAATTCTTTGCGCAGAATCCATGCGTCTCGTTTCTGAACTCTCGCGGGCATTGCCTGACCAAGATAGGGAAAAGTTTGATGGCGATTCAGGCCGCGCAGCTTCAGGTGATTTCCGTTCAGGTAGAAACCTTCAGCCGTGAACTTCGCCTCGCGGAAACCGATCCGCGTCTGATATTGATCGATGACGCGCTCTCTTTCCGACAGACCGACGAGGACTTGATAGAGTTTCGGCCGATCAATATTCCAAAGCTCGATGTCGCGAATATTAGTTAAAGTGAGGTCGTAGTGAGCTTGACCGTTCGGGGTGATTTCGCGCGTCTGCGCTGCGATCACGCGATTACCTTCAAGCACCGATGCTGTCAGCATGAGCGGGGCGCGATTCGATTTAGTCTCGTCGAGATAGCAGCGCACTTCCAGCTTACGATCCTGGCTTAGAACATCGATCGGTTTCGCGAAAACGTTTTCGATGAAAGTCTGATTAACGAAGCGAAGTTGGACGTCGCGATAGATGCCGCCGAACGTCAGATAATCAACCAGACGCCCGAACGGCGGAATATCTTTGCGTTCGGTGGAATCGACTTCGACGGCGAGTACGTTATCGCCACGCCAATTGAGATGCGGCGTCAGCTCAAATGAAAATGGCGTGTACCCGCCGCGATACTCGCCGAGCCTTTGTCCATTGATCCAAACAGTGGACGCCGTCATCGCGCCCCCAAAATCGATGAAGACGCGGCGGCCCTGCAGTTCAGGAGGCAGACGGAAATGCCGGCGATAGACTGAAACAAACTCGTACTCTTTATCGTCGAAGCTATGCCACGGCAGCATCTTGTTAGTATGCGGGATCGTGACGCGCTTGAATGCGAGATCGTTAAAAGCAGTCCGCGTCGCGTTCGGCAGGTTCTTTTCGCTGAACAACCAATTGTGATTCAGAGGATAGACGGAGCGTGATGATGCCGAAGCGTGCTGAGCGAATGTGAACGACTTCAGCTTTGAAAGGGAAGCCAACCCGATCAAACCGGCGCTACCCGTTTCAATGAAACGGCGGCGATTCAGTTTCTTTCGTTTCATTACGATCCCTCCTTTCTTGGGTCGGTCCCGTTCAAATACTCTTCAATGTTTGTATAGCCGTCGTGATCGTTATCGAGATTTGCGTCTGACGGATCGAATGGATTCAGACCGTAACGTCGCTCCCATTCATCGGGCATGCCGTCACTGTCGCTGTCCTTTGGCGGTACGGCCGTCTTCAATTCCGGCCACGCGCCAACCTGCTGTTGTGAATCGATAATTGAGCCTTTGTGTGTCTGAACGTCAGTGATAATGCGCGTATCAACTGAATCACGTCTCGGCAAGGACGCGCCCACCGTCGCCAGCACTGATTCAAGTGCAGTCTGCGCGCTGGTCGTTGTGACCGCCGGAGTTGCGAAAGGTTGATCGACAGTTTGCACTTGACGCTTCCCATCAATCATCACCGGATCGAAGAACTTGGAATTGTCCGAAGTCAACGCGTGGTTTCCTTCGAAAATATTGTCCTTTATATAAACGCTGAGATCCGAAGGCGCGCCGACGTGAATCGGCGTCGTTGCTTTACTGCTCGGGCCCGGCCGAATGTAATTGGCGACGTAGTTTACCTTGAACACTCCCTGCGTTAGTCCCGAGGCAATCTCGCCGTAGTCATAGATGACGTTGTTGCGCACATCAAATGTTGGATACGGCGGGCGACCGTAGTTATCGCCCAATCGCGGATTCCGAGAAGCGTTGTGCGCCGACTCCCAGAGGCTGACCAAGCAAGCCAAACAGAAGAAACACCGCAAGAATATTGCTCGGTGGTTGAAACGCGCGGCTGAATGCTGGGAGCGCGGGCGTCCTCGCGCGCACCTTTCGAACCTGACGTAGAAAATTCAAGGGCATCATCACTTGCAGCATTCGTGCATCGAGCAAAGCGGGCGGGGACGCCCGCGCTCCCAGTATTAGGCCGTCAATTCTTACGAAGTCATGAGTCGTCAAAGCAATTCTGGTTCGCAATTTTCGTTTAGAGTCGACTCAGTAACCGGCTGTTGAGATTTTCGGCTCGAACTTTCCACGAACCGTCGTCCGGAAATCCGGGCGCGGGGTTCCTGGGCGCACCGCTCCAGCCGCCAGCCATCATCGCAATCGCGTAAAGCAATCCGCCGTTTCCGGGCAAATAGCAGGGCAAGTTTGGTCGTTGCCAGTTGTGACCGTTCGGCAGATAACGATTCTTTTCTGTGTTCATCAGCAACGCGTCAATCGCAATCTTCGTTTCGCCCAAACGCGCCGCAGTCATCGCCGTCAGAGGATAATCCCAACCCCAGGTCTTGTCCCATTGCCAATCGCTCATAACTTTCTTGAGCGTTCCTCGCATGGTCTCGCGATCGACGCGATCTCCCGGCAGCATGCCCAACGCCCCGAGCATCGAGGGGTGATCGTGGTTTCGCTCGGTGAAAGTTTGCGGGCAGTTTTCGTGGGCGAGATAGACGCCGTCACGCGTCGGCAATGCTGAGAGACTAGCGATGATTCGATCCCATTCCGGGTTTCGCTTCATGCCCAGTCGCTCGCGCCAACGTTGCGCGGTCTGCAAACCAAACGACCAATAGGCCAGTTCGAAAGTGGGGTTCCAGGTTTCGCGCGCCGGATGATTCTCCTGTGCGGGAATCACTGGTGGCCCAAGCACGTATCGGCGTTTCGTTGTTTCGAAATAAGCATACGACGCCATGAACTCGGCCGACTCGAACACCACGTCGCGACATCGCATCAGCGTTGCGCGATTCGGATGCGACCGGTAGCACAGTTCAGCGTAGAAGATCGGATGCGGTTGTTGCCAAATCAGCAAAGGCCCGATCGGGGAAGGGCTGTCGCGTCCTTCGGGACCAACCATCTTAGGCCAGCGCGCGCCGCGGTAGCCTTGCGCTCTCGCGCGGTCGCGGGCGCCGGGAAGGATGCGGGAATACCAATCAAGACTTCTTTCGAGCAACGGCAGATGATTCCAGAGAGCGAAGTGCGCAGCATGCCACCAATGCATCTCCAGATGAAACTTGCCGTACCAACTGTTGCAGGTGAGTCCGGTTTCCTGAGGCGGCATCGAGCCTGAACACTGGATCGCAGTCTGGTATTGCGACAGGACGATCCGGCGCTCAAGTTCGGACGCGCGCGAATCGCTGCTGTCGGACAGATCGGCCGCGCCACCGGTACTCCAAAATCGTCGCCAGTGATCAGCGGCAGCCGCGAACGTCTGTGAAGCGGATGGCAGCGTGCTGGCCATCGGCTGAGGAGAGAATGCGACAACGAAGGCGAGCATTTCGCTCGAGCCAGTTGGATACAAATCAAATTGGTTGTGATCGGTTTCCTCAAACTTTGCTTCACCGAGCCATTCAACCGCGACATAATATTCGTCATCATCCAGCTTGCGATGTAAGCGAACAGCGTTAGGCGTGCTGATCATGATGACGGACTGATGATCTTTGTACTTCGTCCAATCAGCGGCATTCATCGCAGGCGAGCCGTAGGGAAATCCAAACCGCACAGCGAGGCGCGCTGGTCGCCCCTCTCTGATTAGGCCGGACTTAATCTCTACTGCCAGCAAATCGTGATCGGGGTGAACCGCAGTCCTGACCGAGATCGGCTCACCCGCAAGCTTGAATTTACTTTCGAGTATGCCTGACCAAAGATCTAATCGCTGGTTGATATCGGAAATGTCGGAGAGACTAGCGGAAACATCGCCTTTCGAAAGTAGCAAACCAATCCGCCCGAGGTGCAACCGATGAGGGTTCTCTCTAAGCCAATTGAAGAGTTCCGTTTGCCCTTCGGAACTCGTGTGGTAACCAACGGATCGACCATGCGTGTCGTATTGAGTTAGCCGAAACTGTTTTGGCTCGAGACCGGGGGGAAGGGGAGTGGTATGCCAGCCCCACTGTGACATTGTGCACAGCGGCATTGAGTTTTCGTATTCGGTTGGGAAGGTTTGCAGTCCGGTAATGTCGGCAGTGAAAGCAAATTCACCGTTGCCAATCGAGAGCGGCGAGAGAGAGTCGGACCTTCTTAAGATCGGATTGTGGCGAGTTACTAATGCCTTCCGATCGATTGGAGCAAGAAAACTTCGACGGCCTGCTACTTGAGATGAGCTGACCGTCTTCGTATTTGACAATGCCGCACCGGCGATCGCCAGCCCTAGAAAATGTCGACGCGATAGAGTCATCGGTCAGTGTTGTATTGGAGCGCAGGCATCCTGGCCCGCAAAGCGCGTGTAGCGCGCTCAATACTTTTTTGCGTTTCGCGCTGATGCGGGCTCCGGATGCCCGCGCTCGAGTCAGGTTCAAAGGAAAAACGGGGAGCCTGCTCATCGCAAACTCCCCGCGGGGAAAAGGAAGTCCAGCGTCTCTCGATCAGAAGATGAACTTGGCCATCAACTGCGCACGGCGCGGGTAATTCTGTTGACCGGTTGCGCTGCTAAATCCGCCAAAGGCGGTGGCGCCCGGAGTAACCGACGGGAGATTACCGCTCAGCGTTGACAACAGTGGCGTGTTAAAGGCATTGATGAACTCCATCCTTAATTGGACTTTCATCCCTTCGCGGATGTGAATGTCCTTGCGCAAGCCCAGGTCGACGTTGTTGGTACGGTCGAGTCGCACGCCTGAGAACCGCAGCGGGAACGTCCGCAGGTGATCTACCGGAGTGGCACAGTTCGCGCCGGTAGTGCCTGTACAGGTTGGAGTGCCTCCCACAACCGTGACGAATGCGGATGTGTTGAACCACTTGTCCTTATTCTGCTGGCTCCGCGGAATCGCAATGGGGCCTCCCAGGTAGAACACATCGGCCGTAAAGGTCAGTGGGAAACCTGACTGATAGCTATAGGTCCCCTCAATTTGCCAACCGCCGATAACCGCATCAACCCATCGGTTAGCACCGGACATGAAGCGCTGGCCTTTGCCGAAGGGCAACTCATAGAACGCACTCATCGAAAAGCGATGTGGCACGTCCTGGTCAGAAATGACCTTGGTTGGTTTCGCGTCAGCGGCGTTCAGGTATTCAGTTGCCTGCAACCACTTGGACCAAGTAAAGGCGGCCTGCAAACCGTAGCCCTTTGCGAACCGCTTGTCCAAGCTGAACTGACCCGAATGGTACCAGGTCTTGCCGTCGTTGTTAGTCGTGGTAATGGTGCCGAAATTGGGGAACGGAAGAAGTAGTTGACGCCGCGAGATGGTACCGCCCGCGCCCGTGAACAAAGCTCCACTGCTGCAAGTGCTACCGGTGATCGTGTTGCAGAACGGATTCTGCACGGTGCCGCCCAGGTTCACATTGTTAGTTTGCATGGCCACAGTCCGCGAGTTATCAGTGTTTAGAGTACTGAGCGGCTGAGCGTTGAGGTTGCGGTTGATCTCGATGTTATACCCGAGGTCCGCCAGGTACGTAGCTTCAAATACCCAGCCCTTGAATAGCTCGCGCTGAATTCCAATCGACCATCGCGCCTGCTTGGCAACTTTGGGATTCTGGTTAAAGAACGTTATGTTCTGTCCCAACGCGGTTTGTTTGCCTAACGCGTTACCACTAGGCTCCGTGATTCCGTTCGGGAACGGATTCGAAATCAGGACCGGAAGCGGACCCCCGGTGGGTCCGGTAGTTAAAGGCTGGGTGGTGGTTTGGGTGTAACCCGGCTGAATGACGTCGCCACGCCGTTCACCCAAGAAGCCCTGGTACAGGCCAAAGCCGCCCCGGATTACCGTCTTTTTGTCCCATGCATATGCGAAGCCGGCGCGCGGCAGAAAACCGTCCTTCGGCGTCGAATAGAGTGCCGAACCGGTATCTTTGCCTGCGAACAGCAAACCGCCCTTAGCGCGGATGTTAGTGAGTCCGTAGGTTGTCTTGAGTACGTCCGTCGCGGGAATGCGCGCGGTATTCGTGTAATTAGTCTGAGCTTGTCCTTCAAACGGCTGACTGTAGGCTATGTCAAAGCCGGAAACGCTCTTGTTCTGACGCTCAAACAAGGGTTGTTCAAGTTCGTAACGGAGGCCCAGGTTCAGAGTCAGCTTGCTGGTGATGCGGAAGTCGTCCTGTAAAAAGAACCCCCAAGTCTTGGAATACTCAGAGTAGTCAGACGCGCGTACGATCGTTTGGGTGGATGGATATCCAAGCAGGAACGCCGCAAACGCCTGCAAACCTTCAACGTCATTACCCGTGTTGCTGTTCTGACGAGTATAGACGTTGTCAAAGATGAACTGGCCCGACTGTTGATTGCTCCTGAAACTATCGTCCTCACGGTAGATGCGCAGCTCACCGCCAAATCTGAATGAGTGCTTGCCCTCGACGCGGGTCAGGACTGCCGTAGCAAAGTGGCTGCCCACAGGACGGAACTCATTCGTGTGAGCGTTGGAGAGGGGGGTGCCAGTGCATCCTGTGCAGTTGAAGTCGAAGCGCGGAAAGCGGCGGACGCCTTCGCCAATTGCGTTGTTATACGAGGCTGGGAAACCCAGAGTTGTAAGGTCTATCCCGTATTGGCCTTCGGGCGCGTCCGAACCGCGAATGAAACGGTTGAAGCCGTACCTGAGATTCAGCAGCGTGTTGGCATTGAAGGTGTGAACCTCATCCACTACAGCCTGTTTCGAGATGAAGAGGAACCTGTCGCCCACATAGATGGTTCCAGTGATGTTGTTGTAACTACTGGCCCGGTTATACCAGCTATAGCGACCGAATAATTTGTCCTTTTCGCCGATGTTCTGGTCAAGCCGAATCGTGTAGTTTCGGTAAGGTGGGTTGAGCGTCTCGGCCAGCGTTGAATCAGAGTTATTACCGGTGATCAGGTTGCTGCCTGTCGGGGTGGCCTTTGGCCCGCCCAGGTATGTAAGTACTGCCTTGGCGACAGGATTTATGCGAGCCGCGGGAATGATGTTGTTCGTGAACTGTGTGCGATTGGTGGTGACTCCTGTCCCCGCATTAAAACTGCCCGTCAGCGGATCGAAGATCCTGACGGAACTTGCGTAAGCTGAGAAATCTCCGTTCGCCAACGCCGCGGTGGGCGCCCAGGTATTCAGGTATTGATTGTCGAAACGTGGACGCGAGTCGGCGATTTGCTCAAACGAGAAGAAGAAGAAGGTCTTGTTCTTCCCATTGTAGACCTTGGGGATCGTCACTGGCCCACCGATGCTCAAGCCCGGACGATTCGAATATGTGAAGGGTCGGCCTTGCCCTCTGAAATTCCCGAAAAAGTCGTTGGCCGACATCCCGCCGGGCTCGATCCAGTAATAAGCGGTGCCGTGAAAGTCGTTCGTACCGCTCTTGGTAGCAATGCTGGTGACGCCGCCTTCGGTATTGCCGAACTGCGCGTCATAGGTGGCGGTCTGAACTCTGAATTCCTGAGTCGTGTCGGTGGTCGGAACGTAGGACGCGATTACCTCGTTGGCATTCGCTGTGGCTGTGCTAGGGGCGCCGTCAATCAACAGATCGCTGCGGATACCGCGCGCACCGGCCATCGCAAAGTTCGCGATGTGGGTTGGTTCGAACGGACGATCCAGACGAGTGCTGCCTGTGTAGGCAACGCCCGGCGTCAGGTTGATCAGGTAATACGGGTCACCGTGAATCGAAGGCAACTCGTCGACGCGTTTGCGATCGATTGTCTGACCCAGATTCGGATCTGACACGTTGATCGGCGGCGCCTCAGTTGTCACTGTAACCGTCTCTTCCGGTGCGCCGACGGACAAGGTGATGTCCAGAGTGCGAGTCGCGTTGATTTGCACAACGACATTGTCTTGTAAGTATTTCTTGAAGCCCGCGATCTCTACCAACACTCGATACTTACCGGGTGAGAGGTATGGCGCATCAAAGAGACCTTCGTCATTGGTCGTGAACGTGGCGGTCGTGTTTTTGGCGACGTCGACGACCTTGACGGTCGCGCCAGGGACGACGCCTCCGTTTGGATCTGTGACTCTTCCGCTTATCTTGCCGCGCAATTCCTGACCATGCACAGCCAACGGAAGTAGAACTAATAGGGAAATAACAGCAAGCACAAAGCCCGCCAATGAACTCGGTCTTTTGATTGTGAACTTCATCTTGGACACTCCTGGTGTTAACTGAGATTTAGCAAGGCCGCCGTGGCTTGCGTGTTTGTAATGCCCTGATGTCGGCAGCGCAGGCGCGCGCCGTAGGAACCCTCTTTTCGGCCCGTACAATATTGCAAATAACAGCTGGCGTCAAGAAACATTTCACGTTCTGAGCCATCTTTTTTCACGATGTGATGAGTATCACATCAGATGAGTCTGCGCTTTTTTCAAAAAAAGGGTTGAACTTTTTCGGGCTCAGGCGTATGTTGAGGCGAGCATTTGCGCCAGGCATGACCATAGACAGGGCGGACCGAATTGGGGTTTTCATATGGCGGAGAAGCAAAAACGAACCGGAAAAACGAGGATTCAGGACGTAGCAAAGATTGCCGGCGTTAGCGTGGCCACCGTGTCGCGGGTCGCTACGGGCAGCGATCGCGTCTCACCTGAGCTTCGCGCGCGGGTTCAGAAGGCTGCTGCAGAACTCAAGTTTGAGCTAAACGGAAAAGGGAAGGCGAAAATCATTGCCTTCATTCTCGCCAATCGCGATCTCTTCAATCCTTTTCACGCCGGAATCATGGTGGGCGCCGAGGCGTATTGTGCCAGCCACGACTGTGGACTGCTATTCCTTCCGTTGCGATACGGAAGCAACGTGCCGTGGCAAAACTTGCACTTGCCATCGATCCTCGAGCGGCCGAGTCCGGTGGGCGCCGCGATTCTGGCAGGAAAGAATTCTCAGAACCTTTTGGATCTGCTGGCGCACAGAGATATCCCATACGTCGTTATGGGCAACAACATTGTCGGCGATTGGGACAAAGAAGAATCAAGCGCACTGTACTTCGATGACGTCGAAGGTGCATACGACGCCACGCGCTATCTGCAGTCACTTGGTCATCGGGACATTTGGTACATCGGCAATCGCCAATTGACGTGGTTCGAGCGGAGGTATGAGGGCTACCGTCGCGCGATGGAAGATGCGGGACTGTCGCCACGAGTCAACGAATTCGATTCAGGCGAAGGCGAGGATCTTGGCTATCTGGTTACGAAGTCAATTGTGAAGAGTGGCGAACCGATGACCGCGTTGTTTGCCGGTGACGATGCTGTAGCTCGAGGCTCGTATAAGGCTGTTCATGAAGTCGGCTTGCGGATCCCCGAAGATGTAAGCGTGATCGGCTTCAATGATACGGAAGCGTCCTCGCTCCATCCTGCGCTTACCTCGGTGCGCGTGTTCACCGAACAGATGGGG
>DATLVM010000411.1:0-2255 GCA_035577445.1 Pyrinomonadaceae bacterium | reverse complement strand
CACAGATTGACGCTTCGGTTGGCGGCAAGACGGGCGTGAACTTGCCAGCCGGAAAGAATCTGGTCGGCGCATTTCATCAGCCACGATTGGTTCTCATCGATACCGACACGTTAAGTACGCTGCCGCCACGCGAACTCACCGCCGGGTGGTGCGAAGCTATCAAGCAAGGAGCTGTCGGCGATCGAAAGCTGTTCGAGCTAACTGTGCGATTGCTCGGTACGCACGCCTCTGGCGTGCAGCGTGCCGGAGGCACGCGTACCGACGCGACCGAGCTCGCTGCCATCATCGCGGCGCACTGTCGTTTCAAAGCAGCCATCGTCGCGGGCGACGAAAGAGAGTCGGTAGACCGCGATGATCGCCGCTCGCGAAAGATACTCAATTTCGGACATACCAGCGGCCACGCGCTCGAGGCCGTCACGGGTTATCGCCGCTTTCGTCACGGCGAAGCCGTGGGCCGTGGCCTGCTGGTCGCGGGTGAAATTTCAAAAAACCTAGGCATGCTCGCCCCGCGCGAGTTAGAATCGTTACGTGAGGCAGTTCGCCTTTGCGGCCCTTTGCCGCCGGCAAACGACATTGATGTCGACGAGGTGATGCGCTTGATCAAGAGTGACAAGAAATCAGTGGCGGGAAAGATTAAGTGGGTTCTGATAGAAGAGATTGGCAAAGCGCGTATCGTCGATGGCAGCGAGATTGATTCGCGCCTGCTGCGGACCTCGTTGCGAAACGGACTTGCGGAATAGCAATTACAACGGATCGGCTATGAAGACTCTCAAAACTCTCCATCAAAATCAACAAGGCGGCGCGCGCGCCAAATTCATCATTTCGATCGTGCTCTTCGCGCTCGTGATTTACGTTGGCTACATGTACATCCCCGTGTCGGTTGATGCTTACTACTTCAAAGACGAAATGCAGAAGAAGGTTGACCTGGCCGCCGCACAGGGCCACGACAGTGACTGGGTAAAGGATCAGCTAACCAAGCTGGGGCCCGAATTTCACGTGCCACCCGACGCTGCGATTACGGGTGCACAGCGCGAAGGACGCCTCGAGGTCCACGTCCAATTCACCCGTCCAATTTCATTCCCCGGCTATACCTACAACTATAACTTCGATCACACCGCGACGAGTACATCGTTTCTGCTGAGGTAAGCCAGGGACTCCTGACCCCTCCATTCAAAGATCTCGGCAATCATCGTCCGCAAAATTCATTGACTCCGAGCGCAGATTGCGATACTAGCGACTGCGCCATGGCAGATACTAAGTCGAATTCAAATCATCTTGTACGCGGACTCGGTCTGGTAGACGGGACCATGATTGTCATCGGATCGATGATCGGATCGGGAATATTCATTACCTCCGCCGAATCTTCGCGGTTAGTCGGTTCGCCCGGCTGGTTGTTAGTCGCGTGGGCGCTGGCCGGCGTGATGACGATCACCGGCGCGCTGTGTTGCGCGGAACTGGCCGCGATGATGCCGCGCGCGGGCGGGCCATACGTCTTTCTCAAGCAGGCATACAACCCCGGCACTGGCTTTCTTTTCGGCTGGTCACTGTTTGTCGTGATTCAGACGGGCACGATTGCGGCCGTCGCCGTCGCCTTTGCAAATTTCACCGGGGTTCTGATTAACGGCATCGACGCGAAGAACTACATCGTCGCGCCGCACCGTTTCCCGTCGTTTCTGAGCGGATACGCGTTCAGTCTTTCCACCGCGCAACTTCTGGCCATCGTCATGATTCTGGTTCTGACGGTCACGAACATGCGTGGGCTGAAGACGGGCAAGTTAATTCAAAACACGTTCACGTTTACTAAGACGGCAGCATTGATTGGATTGATAGTTGTTGGACTGCTGCTTGGGTGGAACCATGCGAGCGCCGCCTACACTTCATCGTGGTGGAGTCCCTGGGCGAATGGTTGGAATCCGCAAGAGGCGCAGCCAGGTCTCGCTTTCGCCGGAGGCATGGCGCTGGCGATCATCGTCGGGCGCGCGATGACCGGCCCATTGTTCGCGCAGTCGGCATGGAACAACGTCACTTTCACGGGAGGTGAGATCAAGGACCCCGGGCGTAACTTGCCGCTGTCGCTTCTGATCGGTTGCGGCGTGGTTGTCGGTTTGTATCTGCTGGCGAATGTCGCTTACGTCGTGACGCTGCCGCTCACCGGAATTCAGAAAGCAGATCAAGGGCGCGTGGCGAGCGCCACGATGCAGGCTATCTTTGGCCCGCGGGGCGCGATGATCATGGCGGTGGCGATCATGATTTCG
>DATLVM010000410.1:0-5019 GCA_035577445.1 Pyrinomonadaceae bacterium | reverse complement strand
CCAATTGCGCCTGCCTCAGGCTTTCAGCAGACGACATGCCTCGCTGCCGGCGGTTGCGATGGAACGCGATCATGAGATTTCGTGTCGCAGCCGACTCGACCTTCCATTGAGTGGCGAGAACCACAGGCGCGCCCAGCGCGAGGAACGTGCGCGCAATTCCAATCGAACCTTCGCTCAGGTTGTAGCCCTCGTAGCCGGTTTCGCAGGCTGAGAGCACCACCAGCTTGAGCTTCGGTAATTTGAAAGACGCCAGTTCAGCCGATCGCAAATCGCCTCCGGCCAGCAACAACTTCGAGTTGCCGGGTGCCTCCGCATTTGCTAAAAAGTGGCCGGCGAAGTGAACCACTTCGACAGCTTCGAGCTTGCGCAGGAAGTTTTGTTTGCTGGCCACGCGGCCGCCGAGTCGGATCGATCCCGGATAAATTTCGGCAATGGTTTGGGCTTCAGCTTCCGCATCGGGCAAATCCGGAAGCCCCGGATTCTCTTCGCGATCAAAGTCCGGATCGCCGACTGAAAGCAGTCGCTCTTTGGCGGCGGGCGCTTTTCGGCGCGCGTTTTCCGAGGCGACCACCAAAATCGAAGCGCTGGGCGCGTAGAATAACAGGTGGTCCTGTAGCAGGTAATTTCCTTGTGCCGAAACCAGCGCGGCAAAAGCGAGTTGATGCAGGAATTTGTCGGCGATGATGCAGAGCGATTTCTCGGGATCAAGTCGCGGCGGCATGAGAATCCCGTACAGTTCGCGGCCGGCACGACGCACCTCGCCGGCGTTCGCCTGGCTGCGAATTGCGGATTGAAAATCAGTGACTTTCTGCTCGAGTTCGGCCGCCGAGATTTGTTTCTGATGAAAATCGAAACCGGTTTTGGAGACGGTCCAGATCGCGAGGGTGTCCGGCAATACTTCGTATTGGACCAACTGCACTTGCTCCGGCAGACGCGATTGAATTTCCGCAAGGTCGAGCCGCTTGGCCACGCTTCCGAATCCGCTTTCGACTTCGGCAATTGACTTGGACGATTGGATGAACTGCAACAGCGAACGGGCTTTTGCGGCTTCCACAAAACCAAAAGCCCGCTGCGGATCACCGGCGCGGATCGCGTGCTCAGTAGCGGCGTCGAAGATATCCTGCTGGCTGTCAAAGAACGCCTGGCGCGAACTGTCTTCGCGAATGTTATGGCGATATTCCTCGGTCAACGCCAAAACGATCTTCAACTCAGCGTCGAATTTTTCCGCGTCGTCTAGCTGCTGAAAACAGGCGAGCTTTCCCTTGTGAATTCGGTATGCGCCAATTGTTACCTCTGGCAGGCGGCTGTACATTTCCAGCGCCTGATCGTATTGGCCTAACGCTTCCGGGCAGTTTTTCCCTTGTCGATTAATATCGCCGAGCAAGCGATAAGTTTCAGCTTTGGTGATGGCCGAGCCAGTGGCGTCGCCGCGCTTGAGCGCGAGTTGTAATGACGTGTTGGCGTGATTCAGCGCGCCAGTGAGATCGTTCGTCGCGATCGAGGCTTCGATTACATGGCGCAACGAATCAGTAACTAGCGCGTCCTTGAACGAGTTGGCGGTGGCAAACGCGAGCGCCTCTTTAGAAATACTCAAAGATGTAAACGGGAAGTTTGCGTTAGCCGTTAGTTCGGCGAGCGTGCCCAGATCACGCCAATACTGGGTCGGGCTACGTTGATAGTAAGAACCCTGATGGGAGAATCTCTTGCCGGCGTAAATCCATGCGGGCTGAAACTCTCCCAACTTCTCGTAATGCTTCGCCAGACCGTCTTCCGCATGCTGAATCTCGAAAACGTTGCCGGTATCTTCCGCGAGCTGTAACGCCATCTTCAAGTTCCTGGCTGAATCGGAAAGCTGTCCCTGGCTGGAATCATTCATGGCGAGCCAATAATATGCAGGCGGCAGGAAGACAAGATGGTTTTTGCGTTTCGCAGTTTCGATGATCAGGTTTAGCCGCGCTCGAGCTTCAGTAATTTTGCCGGCGTCGCGTAACAGCTGCGCAGCCCAAACCTCGGCAATCGCGGCCGACCATTCATCGCCGAGCCGCGCGAACCGGTCTCGGCTTTCTTCACATAGCGCGATGGCCCTCGCCGAGTCTTTTGTTTGAATCAGCGGCTGCGCCTGCGCCAGAAGTTCGTGGGCCTGGGCTAAGGGTTGGGCTTTGTCGGCGCCCGATCTCAGATAGAAGTTGGCCAGCTCAAAAAAAAAGCGTCGTGGTGAGTCGCTTGCTCGAAATTGCCGATAAACGTCAGCGCGTCCAGACTTTCTTTAGCAGCTACGGAGTCGTTCGATCGAATGGCGGCGAGGTAGCGGCGGCATAGTTGCAGCGGCACGGTCACGTCACGCAGGAGGCCTTTCGTTTCGTCGTGAATCTGCTGCGCCCGCTGGTCATCGTGCCGGCGAAACGCCGCGAGAAAATCCGACAGCACCTGTTCATCGGTCCGGAAAAGACTCTGCTCGTCCGGAAGGTCCGCCAGGTGCTTGCGAGCTTCGTCAGCCCACCGTGACGACGAATCCTTCTGTAAGTAAAGCGTCCACGATTCTTTTGCTTGGCGCCGTTGATTCATTTCCTGCAACGCCAGCGATCTGTTGAAAAGAGCTTCGAGTAAATTGGCGTCAAGCTGCGTCGCTTTTGTGAAGTGTTCGAGGCTTTGGGCCAGCTCTTCGAGCTTCCTTTCCGTGGGGCCCGCCTTGGCCAATTCAAAATGCGCCGATCCCAGGTCGTTCTGGATACGCGCATCGTCGCCGAATTTCAGGGCCGCCTCTAGTTCTTTGATCGCTTCGGGGTACTTTCGCTGCGTCAGATCAAAAACTCCGAGCGCATGATGCGTCTGGGCGCTCGGCGAAGTCTCCACGTTATCAAGCAAATCGTTCTCGATGCGTCGCAGTCGATTCTGATCGCGCGCATCGGGTGCACCTCGCAACCGCGTCAAGGGCGCATGCGGAAAGTTGGTAATGCGACTTTCGGTCGGCCGGGACTCTCGATAGATCGATTGCAATTCAGCCAAGTCGTCTCGCCGGGTTGTTCGCGTCAGGTAGATGCCGAGTACGACGGCTGCGATCAGCAACACGGCGAACGCGCCGGCGTAAGCGGGGCGCCGGAAGATTGATCCCAGCGAGGTGATCCATGACGGCTGATCCGACGCGGTTTCGCGATCATGCAAGACAGCCCGCTGCTCGATTCCTTTGGTAAGCTCCAGCTTGAATCGTCTGTCCGGATCGTTTCGCAGCGTGCTCTCAAAGCTGGCGGCGTCGTCCCGGCTCAAACGGTCTAGCACGTAATCGTTGATGATTTCGTCTTCCATTAGTTCCATTCGCGTGCAGTAGTCGTCATCGTTAAATAGACGTGCCTCTACCTCTTCGAGGGTGGCTTCATCCGCGATTCGTCCCAGCAGGTAAGCGCGGATCGCCCGGTCGGTATTGGTTGATTCAGCCATTACTCGCCGCCTAATTAAAGGTGTACCGTTCGCGCGAAACGTAACAGTTTATGAATTCATGCATTGCTCGACGCACAGCTTGAGTTTTTGTTTCGTCCGCATAACGCGCATGCGCAAAGCGGTCTGCGACGTCTGTAAGGTCTGCGAGATCCGCCGGTGCAGCTCGATCTTTCGTTTTTTGGCTTCGGAAAAATAATCCAGCAGCAGGGCGCGGCTGTCCGACGGAAGGTTCGCCAGACACTTGTCTAGACAGTCATGCGAAAATTCAGATTCCTCCACGGGCTCCGTGGCCGCCACAGTCACGTCGTCAATATCTACCTGCGGGCGCGTTTTTCGCAGCGATTCCAGAAAAACGTTCTTCGCAACTCCATAGCAATACCCCATCTTGTTCTCGATTTGTTCGCTGCCGACTTTCAAAATGACCCGATTAATCGTCTCGTCCGCCAACTCGTCAGCGAAGTTGCAGTGGCGTTGTGAGAAGAACCTGCATAGGCGAAACCGGAGCCGTTCGTAAGCCTCGCCGGCTGCGTCGCGATCGGGATTCAGCCAGACGAGAAAGCTCGCGAAGCTTTCCGCTGTTACCTCTTTGTTAGCGTGAGCATCCGGCACCGTTGGGACTCCGGGCAGACGATTCTGTGAACTGCCGCGAGAGCATACCGCAATTGTGCAAAGTTGGATAGATAGAATGTCTTGCTCGGAATGAAGCAAGAGCCCGGACTGGTGAAGGCCCGGGCTCATCGGGTTGGAATGGCACTTGAAAGGGGAGTCGCGCACGCGTGCTTCGGTTCAGTAGTACCAAACCGAAAGTTTCGTATAGTCGAAATCGGAATCGTCCTGCGCTATTACATCGAGACCCTGATTGTTCCAGATGAGTTGGCTCAAACCGTTTGCCGGCAGGACATATGTGTGAGAACCGTTCGGCCAGATCTGGTTGTAAAGAAGCAACGACGGAAAAGCAGCAAAGGGTGCCGCGCCCGCAGTCAGAGTGTCATTGGACCAGATATCCTGGTAATGTCTCACCCGGACTTCCAACGTGGCATAACAGACCTTGCAATTTCCAAGCTTGAAACTGTCGGCGAAGACCATGTTCACGCGCGGATCGTCATAGCCTTTCGGCGTAAGGTTATGGCTGCTGAGAAAGCTCGCCAACCCAGGGCTAAGTGTCACCGGGCCTCCGGGCGGAGTGAAGTTATCGGCGACGCCGTGAATCTGCACGTCGGGTTTGATTCGAGCGCACTCGCGGGGTACCGCTACAGGCACGACCGCGGATTCTTGTTGTGCAAGCTTAAGTTCTGGAATTAGCGGCTTTTCTTCCTGAACTGATTGTTGCTGGACAGTCCTGGATTGCTGTGCAGTGCTGGATAAGCACAAGCCAAGCAGGAGGATTCCTGACAGGGCTAGAGATGTTCGGCGTTGAGTATTCATTTTTTTGAGGTCCTTTCTTTCTTTTCAATTATCGGAGTAACTTTTCAGTGAGTTAGCGGCGAACCTTCTGAACAGTTCATCGCGTTTCTCGGTTTGCTAAAGACCGGCGCGAGAGTCGCGTTTCGATTTCGTGCCTTCACTCATAAGGTGACGTTGGCG